>NZ_CP012559.1:620121-930182 GCF_000831645.3 Companilactobacillus heilongjiangensis | reverse complement strand
ATATCTTAATTGCATGACGCTTATAAATAAAAGATCCGTTATATACATAGTAGAAATCTTTGAAGCAATAGCTGCCACACGAATAGTCCGTTCATTATCTGGAATTGTTAAGCAGATATCACTTGAACTAAACAGTGGTGTGTCCTCTCTAGTTATTGCTATCACAGGTATGTGGTGTTCTTTAGCATATTCAGATCCGATACTAACTTCTCTAGTTTTTCCAGAATAAGAAATTGCAACAACAACATCATCTTTAGTAGCATTAGTCAAAAATTCCAAATTCATATGCGCATCAGTTTCATAAAAAGTCTTAATTCCATAACGGTTCAATTTATGATAAAGATCATAGGCAATTAGTCCTGAAGTTCCCACACCCAGTAAATAAACATGTGTTGCTTCATTTAATAATTCGACTGCTTTATTCAAATCATTTTCATTTATCATTGCCAATGATTTTTGAATACTGGAATCATATACTTGTTCAAGTTTCTCAGACATAATCTTTGAAGTATCATCTTTTTCAATCACTGTATCAACAATCACTTTTCCAGATGATAATTGACTAGCAATGGAAATTTTTAAATCTGAAAATGAATCCAAGTCTAATTGTTGCGCAAAACGGACTACTGTAGCTGTTGAAACGCCACTCTTCTCACCTAATTCTTTCGAAGTCAGATTCAAAATATCTTTGGGATTTCTCAAAATATATGTTGCTAATAATTTTTGTTGTTTGCTTAATGACTTATATCGTTGCTCAATTGTTTCTAGAATCACTATATCCACCGCCTATTATTTTAAGAACGTTTCAATAGAGGCATCACTTTCACCAGGCACCATTTGCGCTGTAATTTTAACTCCATTACCTAGCAGTTCACGAAGATCTTCAATATCTTCCTCAGTTAATGCAACTGATTTCTTGATTGCTTTAGAACCTGGCTTTGATGAAATGTTACCTACATTGAATTGTTTTAGATCGACTCCACCGTCAATCAATGTTTTCATGTCTTGAATATTACGTGTAATTAAGAAGGCATTATCACCATCATACTTTCCATTCTGCAGGTTCTCAATACCTTTATTAATAGAAAGAATTGATAATTTAACTCCAGTTGGACGAGCCAATTTCAAAGCATTGATTTGCATTTTGTCATGAACTACCTTGTCATTTACTACAATAATACGGTTAGCTCCTAAAAGATTGGTCCAGACTGTTGCCACTTGGCCGTGAATTAAACGTTCGTCAACTCTTGCGTGAATAATTGTCATAATATTTATCTCCTCAAATTAAATTACATTCCAAAAATACGTTTTAGATTTCCAAGAACCATTCCTAAAGCAATTAATACAAAAATCAATCTAGTTGAATTCATTTTCTTCTTACCTAAAAGCCAGTATGAAAACATAACAATGGCTAATGGAACTAAAGCAGGCAAGATTTGGTTTAACATATCATCAATATTTAAAGTAACTTTTCCCATTTTGTATTTAAGGTCAAGGGAGTAATTAATAACTGATGGGATCAAAGCACCAACAACCGTTAATCCTAATATTGATGCCCCTTCAGTCAATGTCTTCATTCGACCAGCAAATTCCGTTGCCAATTTAGTACCTTGGTTATAACCAATCCAAGTGAACTTATATCTTACCCAAAGAATTGCTAGACCAGCCACGATAGGCAACAACATCCCTAAAGTTGAACCAGATAGTGCCATATATGATGCGATTGAAAATACAATGGCACGATAAATTGCTAAGAAAATTGTATCTCCGACACCGGCGAAGGGACCCATTAAACCAGTCTTCAAACCAACGATTGCTTCTGGATCACTCATCCCTGTCTTCTCTTCAATACCTAGGTCGGCTCCGATAATCAAATGTGACATTGGTTGACTAGTATTGAAGAATCCTAATTGTGTCTTTAAAGCTGTCTTCATTGCTTCTTTATCATCTTTGTATAAAACCTTCAACGCTGGCATTACGACCCATGAATAACCTAGGCCTTGCATTCTTTCATAGTTCCAGCCCCATTGAAGTCCAAATAAATTACGCCAATAAACTTTTTTAATATCTTTATCTGTTAATTTAGTCATCGATTTCTACCTCGTCATCATCGTCAGATTCCGTACTTGAACTTACATCTGTAGAAGTTGTGGCTGGTTGTTTTTTGAAGATTACGTAAATTGCTGCCATTGCCAATCCAACCAAAGCTGCTCCTAAGATTGAAAAGCTTTTACCACCATAAGCCATCATTACAAAACCAATGATGAAGAATGGGAAATATTTTTTAATTGGAAGATAACGCATCAAGATTGCAATACCCATTGCTGGAAGAATTGCACCAGCTGTCTTTAAGCCATCCATGAACCACATTGGAATAAAACTGTTAATTGCTGAAACTACGCTTTGACCAAAGAACAATCCGATTGCAACTGGAATAACACGTGATACAATCCAAGGAATCATTCCCCAAATATTTTGCATTTCAACTTTTCGATAATTACCTTCTGCAGCAAACTTATCTGCACGGTGCTGGAAATATGTATTTGCCATACGAGCTAGAATATCTGTTTGTGTTAACAGCAAACCAATTGGAACTGCTAATCCAATACCATATGAAGCACCTTTATTTGCTAAAATCGCATAAGCCGTTCCCATAACTGATCCAGTTAGAAAATCAGGAACAGTCGCACCACCGAAAGTGGCAACCCCTAAAGTCATCAATTGTAAGGTGGCTCCGACCATCAAACCAGTCTTCAAATCCCCCATTACCAAACCAGTAATAGCTCCACCAAATAGTGGTGAATAAGGACCAAGTTGCATGGATATTTGATCCAAAACAGCCAAACTGACATAAACACATAAAACTAAAATAATACCGATAGAAACTGTCATAATATTAATCTCCTTTTGCGTATATGTAATCGTTTTCTACAAGATGAATTATAAATGGTTATTTCTTAAATTGCAACACAATTTCATATTTTATTTAGTTTTGCTTATTTTTGAAACAAACATACATTATTTAATTATTCCAGTAATGGATTATCTATATACAAAATAGATATTTTATAGGATTTCATGCCAAATCAACACAATCCTGGAAACAAAAAAAGATTGCTTCCGCAATCTCAAGTTTGACTAACTATTTGAATGTAACTGTATCTGCATCAACCCACTCATCGGTTGCCACACGATACATTAATTTTCCATTGATCATAGCTTTCTTATCTGTGAAGAATATTGCATTTTTAGCTAATGCACGGTCAGTCCATTTCTCACCCTGACTGCTATAAAGCTGTGCAGTCTCATCGGTGTGCACAAGACCACTGACACTTTGGTATTTAACAACATGGTCATCATGTACCCACTCGTGAGTTGCAACCCTATGATGCAATTCATTTTCAAAATATGCAGTTCGGTCAGTATACCAATCAGTTGTTTTTTCTAAGCCTCTATCTGTAACAGCGCCTGAATTTAACTTAGTCAATCCCTTAAATGAATCTCCGTGAGTTTGAACATTGGAATCGCTGAAGTTGAATAATTTAACATCCTTCGCCATTACCCATTCATTGTTGCCAATACTATAATATTTATTACCATCAACCTCATTCTCTTCATTTGTAACAAAGTCTGTTGTTTGATCTGAAAGTGATTTTTCACCAGTTTTTATTCCATTTTGATCGTAGATATTTATTGATTCTTTGTCAGTCATGATATTGGTTGCACCAATTTCTTTGATATTGGAAGTTTTATTACCGCCTGCTCCAGAACCCGTATTTTCATCATCTGTGTCAGTTTCTGAAGTTTCTGTCTTCTCTCCAACTGTTACAATGGAAGTAGCAAAAATATCGGGATCCTCTTTGTAATAATATTTAACATAATAAATGTTTGGGCTGAACGGATCTATCTTGTCTCCACCGACAATATATAAATCATCAATAGGAATTGACTTACCTTCGCCATCCTTAGCATAATCAAAACCGAGCTCATTACTCCATTTTTCACCATAATCCAAATTAACATCTTTTGTTTTAATTATTGGCTCAATAGGTTCCTTAGTGTCCCCGTTTTCTTTAACTGTAACAGTACAACTAAATCCGCCACCATAACCATCAAAAATAAGCCGAATAGGATATACACCAGGTATCGAAGAGTCAACTATCTTACTGTCATCGCTATACTTTATGCTGTGTTTTATATCTGCTCCGAATTCATCGTGAGCATATTTTACTAACTGGTCTAAATTTAACTCATCACCTTCATTTATCTCAACCTTATTATATTCTTCAAACTGAATACCTTCAGTTTTCCTAATTTGATATGACTGTTTAACTGTAACTTCTCTTCTATCGCCTGAAACATTATGTTCTTCTTGAAACTTAACAATCAGAGTTCCTGAATATACCTTTGTTAATTGTTCTTCTACCATATCAGACTTTTCCATAATATTCTGAATCTCTATTATTCCAGCACTTGCAGTTCCATAACTTTTAATTCCTTCACTTGTTTCAATACAGACCTCTACGTTATTTTGCCCATTATAACCTCCAATAATACGGGCGTTTGAACTTAAAAACGGACCTAAATCAAACTTCCAAGTATTACTTGTTAATGTTAATATTTCCGGTTCTTCAATAAGAACCTCACCCTTCCATTCTTCATATTCAGCCTTAACAAGCTCAACTCGAACCAAATCCGACACCAATCTAGGATTAACCACAGACACAGCCACCAAAGTTCCAGCAGACAACCCAGTTGCCGCCACCATTATTCGTCTTTTCATAATCTTCACTTCCTTTGTTGTGATTTTTTTAACATGTCTTAACTTGTAAATAATCATATAAAATTACTGGTAACTTTGTCACGTTTAAACACAACAAAAAAGATTGCTTTCGCAATCTTAACTGCCAATTATTTGAATATAACTGTATCTGCATCAACCCATTCGTCGGTTGCTACACGATACATCAATTTACCATCGATTGTTGCTTTCTTATCGGCAAAGAACGTTGAGCCCTTGGCCAGTGCACGGTCAGTTACTTTCACACCTTCACTGTTATAAAGTGATGCAGTTTCAGTAGCATGTACAACACCATTAACACTTTCATACTGTACAACATGACCATCCCGCACCCATTCATGTGTTGAAACTCTATAATGCAGCTTGTCGTCTAAATATACGTGCCGATCCGAATACCAATCAGAATTCTTTGCTAAGACTCTATCCGTAACAGGATTTGAATCTAATTTGGTTAGTTCCTTAAATGAACTTGCATGAGTTTGAATATAGGCATCATTGAAGTAGAATTCTTTAACCTTATCTGCCTCTACCCATTCATTATCGCCAATTTCATAATACTTAACGCCATTAACCTCGTTTACTCTATTTGTAGTAAAATCAGTTATTTCTTCTGTAAGGTTTTTTGTACCCACTTTCTTCCCATATTGATTGTAGATAGTTAATGAATCCCTATCGGTCATAATATTGGTTTCTTTAATTTTTTCGATATTCGAGATTTCTTCATCCGGTTCAACACCTGGATCAACCTCCGGCATATTTATAATATAAGGTTGGACAATTGTAGTGTTGATTCCGTTATTACCCCATCCCTGATTTTTAAAGGGTGGCTTCTGTAATAAATTTATTGTAATTTGGCCTGAATATGTTCCATTATCATTTTTTGTCATATTTACCAAATCATCTATTACAATTTCCCTTGTATCTGGATAATATATAGTATCCAATTTTTCATCTTTAATTGAAACTTGATTAACTACTACTTCATTGATTGTTATCTCGTTTTCTAAGTTTTCTCCAATATAGGGTGAAAGCTTAAAGGTTAAGTCATTCATATTCAAATAAATGACATCCTCCTCCACACTTACGGACTGATCAACATTTATATTGGTTGGATTTTTAAAGTGGTGATCATAAACATCAGATAAAACATCAAAATTAGTTACTTTACTCTCTTGTATTTGTATTATGCTCAATTTTTTAATTTGACTAACCATAGAAATATCTTTAATCGATGTTTGTATTATACGTAATTCTGCCAATTCAGTGATATGCTCAATACCCTCTAAACTGGAGTATTTGTCTCCAAATAGGTATATCTGACTCAGATCACTACTTTCTAAATCCTCAGCCTTCAACTCATCAGCCCCTATTTTCAATTCGCGTGCAATTTCTGCTCTCAATTCAGGATCAGGTATCATTTTAGTAATATCTTTCGGAGTTTCAGTTTCTTCTGCCTTAACCCGCTCAACTCGAATCAAATCCGATACTACCCTAGGATTAACCACAGACATAGCCACTAAAGTTCCAGCAGACAACCCTGTTGCCGCCACCATTATTCGTCTTTTCATAATCTTCACTTCCTTTATTGTGATTTATTTAACATGTTTTGACTTATAAATAATCTTATAAAATTACCTGCAACTTTGTCACGTTTAAACACAACGCAAAAAAAACAGACCTTATCAAAACTCGATAAGATCTGTTTTTTCATAACTAATTAATCATTTTCGGCATCAATGCCAGAAGTTGCTTTAGCATGTTCCTTATGTTCATATCTGTAATACAGAATGAATCCGACTAGTCCAAAGACAACTGGTCCAATAAGTGTCCAAAGGGCATCTGTATAAGCACCTTCCATGATTGGTTGTAATACGGTAAAGATAATTGCGAACGCTAAAACTAAGAAGACGATCGTTGAAACTGTCCACATAGCTTTCTTGTTCTTATAGAATAAATATGGTTTTTCAATATCTTTATTTAAGTTAAAGAATGGATATGCACCTACCAAGAATAAGTAAGGTACAGTTGTTGAAACGTTAGCCATCAATGTCAAAACGTTATAAAGTGCCTTGGCATTTTTACCACCCATATCAACGATTAAGATAAGGACGATAACAACGATAGCTTGTACCCACATAGCATAAGCTGGCATACCATGTTTGTTTAACTTAGTTACCTTTGCAGGCCAGAAATCTTTGGGAGTACCCAATACGAAAGACTTCAATGGTGAATAGATCAAGACGAAGAATGCACCCATGTAAAGGATGAACATATCGAATCCAGTGAATCGAGCCAACCACTCACCTAAAGTGATAGCGGCAGCACTACCTAATCCAATATGTGTACCGAAAGTATAACCAAGGTTACTCATCATAACATAAGTAATATTACCCAAGTTAACGTTACCTTTAGCAATAACAGCATTCCAGTTAGCACTCATTGACCAGCAGAGAATTGTTAGTGAGTAAAGCAATGTAATAACACCTGCTGAAATCAAAACACCACGTGGGAAATCTTTCTTAGGATTCTTCATACTATCAGTAACACCACCGACAGATTCCATACCACCGTAAGCAAAGATTGCATAAACGATGAATGAAACCATGCCAAGTGGAGATGCAAATGCTGGATTAGCTGAATGGATAAATGTATCTAATCCGTGAATTGGTTCTGCAGTGTGAAAACCTGACATAAATAGAACTGCCAAACTCAAGAAGAAGAAAATGACTTGCAAAAGAATTGTCATAATTCCCCCGAAATTTGAAACCTTTGAAATCTTATCCATACCTTGTGAAGCTGTGTATGTAACAAACACAATCCAAAGTACAGCTAGCAAACCGATAATTTGTGTTGCTGAAAGTCCAAACATGCCCCAAGTTTGCGTTGTATCGTGACCGGCAAACATTGTTGACAAAGGAATCCAAACTTTTGAAGAAGTTGACACTAGCCAAACTTCCCATGAAGCTAGCCACATAAATGTACCAATAAAGGCCCATTTAGCACCAACGGCTCCATCAATCCAAGAATAAATTCCACCCTTTGCTTCGTTAAAAGCGGAACCATACTCTGCCATCATAAATCCTACAGGTAGGAAGAAGAATAAGGCAGCAAATACATACCACACAATACTTGCTAATCCCATCTGCTCATAAGCTACAGTTGTATTAGCAAATCCAAAGATCGCCGTGAAAATCATCATTATTAACCCAAATAATGTGATTGTTTTTGTCGGCGAATTACCATCATTCATTTTATAAAACCCCTCATTTAATTTTCAATGTACAAATTATAATTTCTATAAATTCATATCTGTCTTGAAGTTTAGAGGTGAAAAATCAGTCGAGTCCGTAATTAATTGAGCAATTAGCTCTTTATAGCCGTCAAGTGAAATTTTTGCCATTTCAAATGAAGCTTCGGTTAAATAATTAGGTAATTTATCATCATCTTTGCTCAAGGCTTCCCGATCAAAATCATTTAACTTCTTACGAAGTGTGATATTGATGTCCTTTTGCTTGGCTTGGAAATCTTTTCCAAGTTCTTTGTAGTGACCGTCTAATAAAACTCCGGCTAATTTATACGTCCAATAAGCTGACTTACTATCGTATGGAAGTTCACCAACTTGGTACTCTGCAGGTGTATCTGTCATCCCCATATAGAATGGCACATAAACACTCTGTGAAGCGACACCCATGGCTAACCACTGAACACAGGCGATTTCAGGGGCCATATCAGGTCTGATCTGTAAGACGTGAGACTCCTGAGTTTTAGCTAAACTAATTGGACGGTAACGCTTATTATTAGCAGACTTATTCAAAGGATCGAACTCAGTCTTCTGATAATGTGATGCCAAATAATCTTGCGCATCATCAACACTCAACAAACGATTGGCTTTTTTAACAAAAGCTAAATCTTCACTCTCAGGACTTTCATCAGTTGGACCTGAGAATTGTTGTTGACCCCACCAAACACGTGGCGTGCTGTAAATCTCATCAGATAAATCATGTGTCCCGAAGATTTCTCTGAAGTTAAATCCATCAGGTCTAGTATTCAAATGATTTCCAGAAACAAATTCTTTAATATCTTTACGATATAAAAAGTTATCCGAATCATTAAAATCAATTTCTTGAATAGCTAGTTGGTTGGCAACCACTGCGTAACTATCGTCGGGGATACGTTGTGCAACCCAATAGTGACCTGATCCACTTTCGAAATACCAAACTTCATCTTTATCAGAGAAGAGCACTCCGTTAGTTTCACAAGTACCATGATCTTCTATAATTTTACCTAGTCGTAAAACACCTTCCCGAGCGGTTTTAACATAAGGCAAAACAACTGTGATCATGGCTTCCTCGCCAATACCATTTTCATCAAGAGGATCAACGCCTAATACACGTTGGTTTGAATAAGCACTTTCAGTAGCACTCATTCCAACGCCATATTCGTTAAAACCATCCTCTTCAAATAATCCTTCTTTAAAGGTCCATTCAGGAGTGGCAGAATATTTATAGCGAATTTTAGGCAGGTCCATTTGAAAGTCATTGGCTTTAGAAACGAATTTTTGATCATCAGTAAATTCTTTATGTTCATGAATAACAAAGTGCTTTGGCCATGATGCTTTGGCGTCTTCGTTTCTGCCGATGATAGTTGAACCATCAACGGTTGCTTTCTTACCAATTAAAATACTAGTACAAGCTGATAAAGAACTTTTATTATATTCTAATGCCATTACAATCACCTTACTTAAATTTTACTGCGGTACCATACGCTGCAACTGTCTCCATGTCTGCACTGATTGAGTCAGAATCAAAACGCATCATAACTACTCCGTCAGCTCCCATGTCCAAAGCATTTTGACGTAAACGGTCAATTGCAATGTCACGAGCTTCAGTCAATAGTTCTGTGTAAGCTTTGATCTCACCACCAACAATGTTCTTGAAGCCAGCGCCGATATTTCTAACTACGTTTTTCGATTGAGTCGTCAAACCAAAGACTTCACCGATAATTTCGTAGTCATGTCCCGGTACGTGTTCAGTTGTAGTCACTAATATCTCGCTCTTCTCCATTACTTCACCTCACAAAAATAATTATTTCACTCCATTAAATAATGTAACACATTCACACCATAATATGGTTATATCTGGAGATTTATTGAGCAATATTTTTGACAATTTGTTGGAAACGTAAAAAGTGAGTTTTCCTTGTGGTTGTAAGCGTAAAGCATTATAAAAATATTTATCACACAACTTGGCAGTTCGGCAATTCAAGCAAGCAATTTCACAAACTTTCAGTTATAATTTAGGTATATTTGATTTAAAAAAATACATGGAGGTAATCATTTTGAAGCCTCAGAAAAGACAAAATTTAACTCGAAATCAAATTGTATTTTTATGCATTATCGGCTTGCTTTTTTTAGCATTGATTCCAATGGCTGTTTTATCATTGCGGACTACTAGTACTAACAACACTTCAACTCGAACGGAAGTGGCGGTTCCCAAACATGGCAAGTTGGTTCTCAAGCAAGCCCAAAACTACGTTGACGTAATGCATATCTCAAAACAAGATTTAGCGGATCAACTGTCAGCTAAGCACTATTCGAAGGCCGCAATTAACTATGCCATAAGTCATGTGAAAACTAACTATGATAAGAATGCTTTATTAAAGGGTAAGGAGTATTCTGATTCTCAAAATATGTCAAAGCAAGGTATTTATGATCAATTAATTAGCAAAGGTAAATTCACTGTTAAACAGGCTCAATATGCGGTGGATAATTTGCAAGTTGATTATAATCAGAATGCTTTGATTACGGCTAAAAATTATCAGCGCGACTTGGGTTTCTCCCCTGCTAAGATTCGGGAAGTCCTGATTTCTGATAAAAATGAGAAGTTTACGCCGGCAGAAGCTAATTATGCTATCCAACATTTGAATGATTAAACTCTTCCAAAAAATATCTGTAAATTAAAAAAAGACTACTGTCCATTTCAAAGAATGAATAGTAGTCTTTTTAGAAAATCATAAAGTTAATTAAATTTTTATTGGGCATATTGGGTTCGAACCAATAAATTGCGGATTCAGAGTCCGCTGCCTTACCATTTGGCGAATGCCCACTAACAGTAAAATGTTATAAAAAAAAACCACTTCTGTCAAGGCAATATTAACTTTTCACTTAAATAATATGATATTTTTCACAAAAATGGCTTTAATTGAAATCACTTTTTTCTACTACTCAAAAAGACACCCGAAATAATTCAGATGTCTTTTCGTATCTAATGTATTGCCAACAAAATTGTCATCACAACGATAACTCCCAAGCAAATCTTCAAATTATGGCGATTCCTAATTGACACAATAATTTCTTCATCCCCATTAAAAACTTGAGCTCTAACTGGCCAAAATACTCTCACAACGTAAGACACAGCCATAAGTAATAATAAAATTTCCAAAATAAATAAAGCATTCATATAAAATAACTCCCAACTCTTTTAGATATTTTATAAGTATATCTTAACGTCATTATAAGTTGGAGATTATGTTCATTGTTATTTGATATATTCAAAAATAACAAAAAAAATCATCCTGATATTTTTCCATCAAGATGATTTCCTCATAAATACTCTCTACGTTTAATAAATAAATTACAACTGTCAACCTCGACCAAAGGGTTTAACAATTGTTAAAAACTATTTGGCACTTTCAATCTTTTCCCTGTGCCCTGCTTTTACTTCTTTTTTAACTTCTGTATGTTGTCCATCGAGAATCTCAATTGCCTTCTCCAATGATTCAAAAATATCGGTATTCAACAATTCCATAATTGGGCTTAATCGGCTATACTCGTGCGACATCATATTTTTATTGATTTGTTGATCATTCAAACGGCTCAATTTCAAATTGTAATCCATTAAGGCGTTTATCCTAATCTTGGAATCGTCCAACTCACATAAAACATCATCAATTTTGTCCATATCATAAGTTCTAGTTGACTTATCAATCTTATCTTCCACAGTAATCTCCTCTTTCATCCGAATTATTAGTCTAGCTCCGTCTACACCATCATTCTAGTATCTTTTACCGTTAAAGATAGTCTTTTATCCAAAATGTACATATTATCTTTTTGTAAATTGATAACGGTAAAATTATATATTCCTAAATTACATATTTTAAATAACTTTAATATATACGAAATATTTTCAGAAAGTATCGTCATGTGTTACACTTATCTAGCTTTCCTGATAATTCAGGAGTAAATAAAACAAAAGGAGTTAACAATTACCAAATGCATTTATCTACAATTGAGAAACGTAACTATTTGATTGGCTTTGTTTTCATAATTTTTATGGTAGCGAGTGCCACACTATTGAACGATATGGAAATCATCTTACCCGAAATTGGGGCTTTGACTGCGGGAACTTGGATCTATCAGAACGGTGGCTGGATAAACCAGCCGACAAAAATTTTTCTAGCCCCCTCAGGAACCGCAATTATTGGATTTGTAATCAATCAATTTTCAATTACGTACGCTGAAAAAGTGCTTTTGGGATTATTGTTTATGCTTATCCTCTTACGTTTATTGCATTCCAACTTGGCACCATCATTTGCCACGGGACTTCTTCCCATCATTATTAACGCAACACACTGGTCATTTATCGTAGCAATCTTACTATTCACTTCATTTTTAATGATAGGAGTATTCTTACAAGGCCGCTACAAAGGTACAACGCCAAGTGATCCTATTAAAAATGAACACATGGTAGTTTTCACAATTATGGCAATTATCTGGGTCACCGCCGTTTGGTTCTTTGGCTTTTCACAAATGGCTGCAATTCCACCTGTAATGGTTGTATTCTTCGAAGTCTTGCAAAAATCAGATTATAGCTGGCAACTAGCCATCAAACATTTTGTAGCATTAGTTGGTGCCGCAACGATTGGCGTCTTGATACACATGGTATTCGCTTCATGGCTATTATCAGCTGCCATTTCGTTACCTTTAGTTTTCCTACTATTACAATTATTGAAAATTAAATTACCGGCAGCGTTCGCGTTCCCACTGTTGGCACTAGTCTTACCCAGCAGCATGTTCCATATGTTGCCAATTACCGCAATCATCGCCTCGACATTCTTCTTAGGCACAATCGTCTTATTGAAGAAATTTGTTGCACCATACAGAGTCAGTTCAGAAACTAATGACTAAGAGTATTTAAATAGCTCAAGCAATCCAATTTGGGATTACTTGAGCTATTTTTGAATTATTCACCAGGATCGATGCGGTCGACAATTGCTCTAGCCTCATCAGTCGTTTTAGTTTGCATTAAATCATTTCGAATCGCTGAAGCACCTTTCATCCCTCGAACGTAAATCTTGAAGAATCGTTGTAATGGCGCAAAGTGACCGGGGATTCCCATAGCAACAAATTGGTCGTACAGGTCTAATTGATAACGCAATAAACCTAACAATTCATGACTTGAGTGTTCCTGAGGTACTTTTTCAAAAGCATAAGGATTCATGAAAATTCCCCGGCCAATCATAATACCATCAACACCAGGATGTTCATTTGCCAATTTGATACCGGCTTGATAATCCTCAATATCACCATTAATTTGCAACAAAGTATCCGGTGCATAAGTATCACGCATCTGAACAAGTTCATCAATCAACTCATAGTGTGCGGGAACTTTACTCATTTCCTCACGAGTTCTGACATGAACAGTTAAAACAGGTATTTGTTGCTTCAAAAGAAACGGAATCCAAGTCTCCATTTCTTCTAATTCACTGTAACCCAAACGTGTTTTCACACTGACAGGCAATCCACCTTGACGAGCACCCTCGATAATTTCTTTAGTTGTGTCAAAATGACGAATCAAATCGCTACCACTGTGGTTTTTGATAACCGCAATATCTGGACAGCCTGTATTGATGTCAATTGCTTCATAACCTTGCTTAGCAACCTCTTTAGCAGCTTTAATAAAGTCCTCACCTGAGTTACCCCACAATTGCACGATAGGCTTAGGGTCCTCTTTAGGGTCGATATATAAACGCCCTTTAGTGGCCTCTTTAGCCAAAGGATGCGTGATACTCAAGGCATTCGTAAATTCGGTATAAAAATTATCCGGTGCCGCAGCTTTCATAACGACACGACGAAAAACTGATCCGGTTACAGCCTCCATCGGTGCCAAACTGAAGAAAGGACGATTTTCCTTCTTAGCTTTTTCTGCGATGCGATTCCAGTATGCTGACTGGGTCACATTCTCACTTCCAATCAAAAATTAATTACAATACTAATTACTATACCGATTATGATGATAGATTAGCAAGTATTTCGCCTAGTTTATTGAAGTATGCCGTTTCCAGAGCTGAGAGTATTCATCTGCTGCGCGGTACGGTCCGAGCCAAAGGGCGGTCTCGAACCTCGGTTGAAGCCTTTTCAAAGACCGAAAAGTCTCCAACACGCCCGGTGGTGTACTTGCTAAAGCAATAACGCCACTTTCGCTGCGGATGAATACTCTCAGCTCTTCCAACTAATTTGTTTTTTAGAATTAAAAATTTCCTGCAAATAATCAGCTATTTACTTATTTCATTAACATCGCTTTGCTTAACAAATTCATTAGTTGCAACACGATAATATTCAGTCGTTCCATCGTTTAAGTAGGCAATTCGATCACTGTACCAATCAGTATCACTTGCTAAAGCTCGATCTGTTACAGTATTTCCTTCAGCACTAGCCAGCTTCTTTATGCCATTAAGCTTAGTTTCGACAACAATTGGATGTGCTGTGTAAATATAAGCTTGTGAAGCCTTGACCCACTCATTTGTTGCAACTCGATAATACGTATCACCTTTGACAACAACTCTTTGATCACTTTGCCAGTCGCTGTTTGGTGCTAAAGCTCTGGTATCATCAGCGGTCATTGAATCAGCATTTAAATGATACAGTTTTACGTTTGGTTTATCTGGGAATGTGGAAACCGTTTGTTTAAGATATTCTGGTTTGACTCTATCGGTATTACTTGAAGAACCGGAGTTACTCTTTATAGGTGTGTATTTAACTGAATCTTTGGTAGTGATTGTGCCCTCTGCATTTACGTGGGCGCTTACTGTGGATTTATCTGCTTTATATCCACTGATTGTTGGTACCGGTACGGTAAGATTGTCACCGACTTCTCCAGTTATATCTGAAACTGTTTTCTCCCCTAGATTAGATGGGAATGTAACACTAGAAGTAATAACTTGATTCTGTACTATTTCAATATAGGGTTCAGGCGTATAGTCAAAATCAGTACTTAACTCTACTCCGTCTTCTTGCTTAATCCATTCACTTTGAGTAACTTCGTAAAAAATATCGCCATCACGATCAACCTTTGCGATTGGCACAAAAAAGGCAGTATTACCCGGATACTCAGATCCTTCCTTAAAAAAATAATTTGAATAATCATCGCATAAATATAATTCATATCGATTTTTGCCTGAGCCACTTAAGCTAATGGTTGCAAATCCGAAATCTTTAGATAAAGGTTTATTAGCTATCTTGACTTTTATTGGATTTAAATCATATTCCGTATCTTCCTCTGGTGTCAACGTTGCATCCACCGTTTGTCCAATACTACCCTTAAAATTATATTCAATATCTTTCTTATATTCATAAGAATACTTTTTAACTGTTCCTTCAACTGTACCGTCTGAATTTATACTATAGTTATCCCATTCAGAATCGTCATAAGTTATAGGATTTGACTTATTAATTGCAAAATAAGGATTACTTTTCAATGTAAAATTGTCAGTTCCAGATATCGTAGTTCCTTTAAAAGATGGCTTAATCCATTTATCATCTCCAATAAGATAATAACTATTTTTTTTATCATAATCATCATCATCATTTAGTGTCATTTTCTGCGATAATGAATAATCTTTACCCCCGTCTACGTACTCACCTTTAACTTCTTTACCAAAACTGTTAAAAACCTGATACGAAGTAGAATATATGCCTAAAAGATTTATCTTGTAATTAGATGAAGAATCATCAACTTCAGATGACTTTCGGTCAATAATAGAAACCTCAACGGATTTACCGCTTCCATCAGTTGACATAGCTTTAACAGTGGTCCCTATCTTACCCTTAACAGAATATTGCACTCCATTATATGTAATGTCTGCAGAAACAGTTCCATCGTCAGATGTAATCACATTTGAACCTTCAATGTCATATTCAACACTATCACTAGTTGGCACACTGGCAGTATCAGTCTCACCTGCAGCTTTAACAACCTGACTATTTCCTCCTAATAAAAATCCACTAAATAATAAAACTGATGCCAAAACGAAAACTCTCTTATTATTTTTCATATTATTTTCCCCCAAGGCTATCTACACAAATGCCTCATTTCTTAATAGTATTGCAATATCATAAATATATCTATATCATACTTATTAGACTTTAAAGAAATTAGGTGAAAACCATGGAATTATCTAACATCATGGCTTGTATGCCCGCAAATGATGCAGGACGTTTTTCAGCAGAATAAAATTTAGGAGTCTAAAATGAAAAACGTCCGTAACACCGTACCATCACTTTTATTAATTATTGTTCTCGTGGGATTTCCACAGATCAGTGAATCAATTTTTACCCCCGTCCTGCCACAAATCAGTGCCAACTTGCACGTTTCAGCGGGAACATCACAATTAACAATGAGCATTTACTTCATTGCTTTTGCCATTGGGGTACTCTTCTGGGGTCAATTGTCTGATAAAATTGGTCGGCGTTTAGCGATGAACCTAGGTATCGTCGTCTACTTAATTGGAAATATTGGATTATTTATCAGTCCAACATTTCAATTTTTATTATTTTCAAGATTTATTCAAGCTTTCGGAGCCAGTGTTGGTTCTGTTGTAACGCAAACTATTATGCGTGAAAGTTTTGACGGCATCGAGGGTGCCAAAGTTTTCTCGAAAGTGGGGGCTGCTATGGCATTGTCCCCTGCTTTTGGCCCATTAATTGGTGGACTTTTGGAAACATATTTTGGTTATCGAAACGTCTTCAGTGCCTTAATCATCATGGCAACGTTAGTATTGCTATACAGCTATTCTCGTTTGCCCGAAACGCGTGATACAAATAATATTCAACAAGTTTCACTTTTAAAAGTAACTTGGCGTTTGTTAAAGGACCCTGTAGTTTGGAGTTATGGGATTCTAATTGGCGGTATCAATGGAATCCTCTTCGGCTACTATTCAGAAGCACCATTTATTTTTATGGAACACTTCGGCTATTCGTCCGTTCAATATGGTAGTTTAGGTATGACTTTGGCTTTAGCCAGTTTGCTAGGAGCTATTCTAGTCAACTTTTTGGTTAAATATCTAAAATCTGAAACGATTGCCATTATCGGTTTAATATTCAGTTGCTTGTCGGGATTATTATTACTAATTAGCTTGCAATTTGATCAAGCCTACCTTTTGATAATCGGATTCTTCTTGATTTTCTTAGGATTAAATACAACTCTACCGATAACTTTGAACCTCGCTTTGAAAGGCTATGAAGATGTTATCGGCAGTGCCAGCGGTATCTTTAGTTTCGGATATTACTTGATTGTCAGTTTTCTAACTTACCTCGTCAGTTTTATCCACAATGGAACCATTTGGTCACTACCGATATTTATTTTGGCAGTCAGTGTAATTATGTTGCTAGTGTACTTGCCCATCGCTTTAAAAAATCGAATTTAATTGTAAAAGGATTTTATCTCATTTCGGGATAAAATCCTTTTTGGGTTTGCAATGTAAGCGGATTAATGGAATACTAAACTCATATATTTAAGGGGGGACAATTATGGTTGAATTATATATTGTCAGACACGGTGAAACTGACACCAATCATCAAGGAAAGATCAATGGTTTTGCGACTAATTTAGACTTAAATGAAACTGGTAGAAACCAAGTTAACTATTTGAAAGAACATCTCGATATCCACGATTTTGATGAAGTTTATTCAAGTCCTTTGAAACGTGCTGTTGAAACGGCTGAAATTTTAAATCAAAGCGTTCACGAAATTCAACTTGATAACCGCCTAGCTGAAATTAACTATGGCTCATGGGACGGACTTCCTGTTGATGAAGTGGTCGACAAGCATCCCGATGGCTTTGACGAAAATGGCTATATCACAGAAGACTACATCAAATACGCCAAAAACGGCGAATCATATCAAACAGTTTGGGCACGTGTTCAAGATTTTATTGATGATATGAAAAATAAAGGCGACGAGAAAATTATGATTGTTTGCCACGGTTTCGTTACTCGTTCATTCGTTAAATTGGTTACGAAAGCTCCAGATATTGAAGATATTGTTGAGCCTGACAATGCAAGTGTTACAAAGATCAAGATTTCAAATGCCAGTCACCGTCCTTATTTAGCTTATTATGGCCGACTAGAAAACATTAAATAAATAATTTTTAAAGATATCTCTATTACTGAGGTATCTTTTTTAATCTAATCATTAGATTCTACAGGCGTAAACTAGTAGTATATAAGGATACGAAAAAAACACTTTTAAACAAATAAAGAGGTAATCCAGTTTGACAGAATCAACATTTTGGCCAACAATTTCAGCCCAAGCAAAATCAGAACACCGTCCTTTTTTCACTATGGCACCAATGGAAGCTGTCAGTAATACAGTTTTCCGCCAAGTCATCACCCAGGCTTGTCCACCTGACACATTCTTCAGTGAATTCGTCTATGCAAAAAGTATCACTGATCCGAATACTAAATTTCCCGTTCATGGTCGACTTTATGTTGATTCACGCGAGAAAAAACGTCCAGTGGTTCAACTATGGGGCAACGAGGCAGAAGACTTTGAAAAGGCTGCGGTCTCATTGAAGGAACAAGGCTTTGAAGCTATCGACATCAATATGGGCTGTCCTGATGGGACTGTCATTAAAAATCATGGTGGCAGCGACTTAATTAGAAATCACCAATGGGCTCAAGAAGTGATTGCGGCTGCCAAAACTTCTGGTCTGGCTGTTAGTGCCAAAACTCGCCTTGGTTACAGTAAAGTTGAAGAATTCAAAGATTGGATTCCTTTCCTATTGGAACAACACGTTGACGTCTTAACTGTTCACTTACGTACTAAGATGGAAATGAGTAAAGTCCCTGCTCACCTTGAAGTAATTGATGACATGATTAAAATGCGTGATGAAATTGCACCAGAAACTTTGATTCAAATTAACGGTGATATTCCTGATTACCAAGCCGGTTTGAAACTGGCAAACGAACATCCCGGATTAGATGGCATCATGATTGGTCGTGGCGTCTTCGCTAATCCATTTGCTTTTGAAAAAGAACCAAAGAAACATTCATTGGATGAATTGCTGGATCTATTACAAATGCAGTTAAATCTCTTTGATGATTTTTCTAAGCATTACGACATGCCTCGTTTCCCTTCACTCAAGCGTTTCTTCAAGATTTATGCTCGCCCAGAATTGGGAGCAACTGATTTGAGAAATGCGATGATGGATACTAAATCTACTGACGATGTTAGAAAGATTTTGGCTGAGAAAGATAAATATTTGAAATAAAATAAAGGTTTCGTAAGTTTGAATTATACTTACGAAACCCTTTTTGCTATCCTAATTCCCTTTAATCGGAGCATACCAGCTACCACCGTGGTTAATTAAAGCACTGATATTAAAGTTCAAACTGAATAGTGTAGCTAACGCAAGTACAATCCCAACTATGATAAGAATTGTTCCCCAAAAAATAATTTTTGAATTAATTTTTAACAAGTCCATTTTTAATTCCCCTAACATTAAATTTTCTAAATAGATATTTATTAAAATTGAAAAGTTTCTGAGTTAAATACACAAAAAGCTGTTCTACCAATAATGAACCGCCTAAGAATAACAAGCAGATGCCAAGTTGGAACCCACCATATAGCAAACCTACTTTAACCATTACGACGAAACTACCAACCAGTGTCCAGCCACCAGCGATTAAAAAACTTACGGCAATGAGCAAAACTGCAAATAATAAAAGGACTGGTACTAAGTATGCTGCCAACAAAAGTGGTCCCCAAACTGGCAATGATCCAATCAACAACGCACTCTTCAAACGATCACTCGTCTGTGGTATTTCCACGTCATTGTCTGAAATAATTTCTACCAATACTTTTTTGACTCCACCAACTTTTTCAACTGCTTCAACTTCAGTAGCACCATTTTCAATTAAGTCATCCAAATATTCTGAATAATAATCGAGATAATCATCAGCATTCTTAACACCGAATTTTTGTAATTGCTTTTTTAATGTCTTTAAAAAATTTTGTTTATCCATCAATCTCTGCCCCTTTTATAAAACCAATAATTTTTTCAACTTGACCCCATTCGCCAACAAATTCAGCAATTTCTTGTCGGCCAACATCAGTTATTTGATAGTACTTTCGCACACGATTATTGTGAATTTTACTTTTAGTCGTAATCGCCTTTTTCGCTAGAAGTCGTTTTAAAATTGGATACAATGTTGACTCAGATACTTCAATCAACGGTGCCAAATCATTGATAATGGCATATCCATATGATTCCTTCCGTTCTAGCTCGGCTAATACGCAAATATCTAATAATCCTTTTTTTAATTGTGTATTCATTTTATACCTCGCTATACAAAGTATTATGTATTAGGATGTATTATTTGTCAATATAAAAAAATAGCTATCGAATATTTTAGGATTCGATAGCTATTTGATAATTATATATGGGCAGTGGCTCTAAAACGAGTTCCACCAGCCAATTTCTTCCGCTTTGCCTAACTTCCCAAATCATCCGCAAAGTTCAGCGGATAATTCGTGAAGTCATGCAAATGCTCGGAAATTCCCGGGCTTGTTCCACTCTCTGTCTCTAAAATTCAGCATTACCCGGTGTTCTAGGATAAGCAATGACATCTCTGATATTTTCCATACCTGTGATGTACATGATCAATCTTTCAAATCCAATACCGAAACCTGAGTGAACTGTACCACCGTACTTACGTAATTCTAAGTACCACTTGTAGTCATCTTCGTTCATATCAAGTTCAGCCATTCTTGCTTCTAGCTTATCAAGACGTTCCTCACGTTGTGAACCACCAATTAATTCACCAATTTCGGGAACTAATAAGTCGGCTGCAGCAACTGTCTTGCCATCTTCATTAGCACGCATGTAGAATGCCTTAAATTCCTTTGGATAGTCAGTAATAAATACTGGCTTCTTGTAAACTTGTTCTGATAAGTAACGTTCGTGTTCTGAATCTAAGTCAAGTCCCCAGTAAGGTTTAACTTCAAATTCAACATCGGTTGCTTTTTCCAAAATATCGATGGCATCAGTATAAGTTACGTGGGCAAATTCTTCTCCAGCTGTAGCTTTCAAACGGTCAATCAAAGTATTATCAACGTTTTCGTTCAAGAAGTCTAGTTCTTCTTTAGCATGATCCATAACGTAGTTGATAACATACTTCAACAACTCTTCTGAACAATCCATTTCATCTTGCAAGTCAGCGAAAGCCATTTCTGGTTCGATCATCCAGAATTCAGATGCGTGACGACCAGTATGTGAGTTTTCAGCTCTAAATGTAGGACCAAATGTATAAACGTTTCTGAATGCCATAGCAAATGGTTCAACTTCTAGTTGTCCACTAACTGTTAGGTTAGTTTCTTTTCTAAAGAAGTCTTCACTGTAATCAACTTTGCCATCGTCTGTCTTAGGTACGTTGTTCATGTCCAAAGTTGTTACTTCAAACATTTCACCGGCACCCTCGGCATCTGAACTGGTGATAATTGGTGTGTGAACGTATACGAAATCATGTTGTTGTAGGTATTCGTGGATAGCAAAAGCAGCTAGTGAACGGATACGGAATACTGAATAGAATGTGTTAGTTCTAGGACGCAAGTGGGCAATTGATCTCATAAATTCGTATGAGTGAGCCTTCTTTTGTAATGGATAATCGGCGTCAGAAGCACCTTCTTCAATAATTTCAGTAGCGTGAATTTCGAAAGGTTGTTGTGCCTTAGGAGTTAGTGCCAATTCACCGACAACTTTAATAGTTGTGCTGATTGGGAACTTAACAACTTCAGCGTAATTTTCCATATCGCTAGTCATAACAACTTGAACATTCTTAAAGAATGAACCGTCGTTTAATTCGATAAAGCCAACTCGCTTTGAACCTCTGATTGTACGAATCCAACCAGAAACAGTGATTTGGTCACCGTCAGCAAATTCTTTTTTGTATAAATCTTTAACTAAAACGTTTTGCATTGATTTCTCCTTATGTTCTCAGAATACTATAGACGAAAAAAAGATCCTCCATCCCCAATAAAAGGGACGAAAGATCTTTCCGCGGTACCACCCAAGTTTTTTATAAAAAAACACCTCAAAGTACATTAAATACTTGCCAATTATAACGTACTGGTTGACGTCTAAACCTACTCTCGAAATTTCAGCTAGAAGAACAAAGATGTTTTTCTTATATACCGACACGCCAAGCTCTCACTACCCTTGACTCCCTGTGGATAAAGTATATAGTACTCCTTCTTTTAATATCAAAAACATATTAATTTTCTTAAATGTATCATATCCTTATACAGCTTGTAAAGTACAATATTGATATAGATATTTTAAGATTGGGGTTTAATTTATGAAAAAATCAGTAAAATGGCTACTTGGCATTGTCATTACACTTGTCGCACTAGTCTTAATCATGCTTGCCGTGGTCAAAAATAAAGAGTATTCACCTTCTACAACTGCTAACTCTGCAGCCGAAAACAGCACGATTGTAGACAATACTATCAAATTTTCTGGTGACGACAGTAAGCCTAAAGTCATCTTTTACCCAGGTGCTTTAGTTGATCCCAAGAGTTACAGTATCTGGGCTAACAAGGTGGCACAAGCGGGGTACAGCGTTTATATCGTTCGTTTTCCTCTCGATTTAGCAGTCCTTAATGCCAATGCAGCATCCAAAGTACAGGGCAATTATGATTACATTATCGGTGGTCATTCTTTAGGTGGCACGATGGCTTGTCGTTATGCCAAAAATCATTCCCAAAAACTCAAAGGAGTCTTCCTTTTAGCAAGTTATCCTGAAAAAAAAGGTGATTTACATGAAATAAAAGTACCAATTATCTCACTAACTGGAACAAATGACGGAGTTTTAAACTATACCAATTATAAAAAGGCTAAAAAATTACTGCCAAATAATACTATTTATGAACAGATTTCTGGTGGTAATCATGGTGGTTTTGGTAGCTACGGCAAGCAGTCTGGCGATAATACCGCATCTATCAGCAACGCAAAACAACAAAATATTATAAGTACGTTATTAATAAATTGGTTAAATCACCGCATTAGTGAATAAACTAAAACGTTTTCATAAATTTCCACAAAAGCGCATACATTTTTGTTATACTGGGTCTAGTTGTTACATCTTTTGGGGGAAATATGACTATCTTAATTAATAAAAATATCAATTTATCTGCTGATTCAAAAACATTCATTGAACAATATATCAATTACGTACACGATGTTAACCCGAAGGATATTTATGAGGGTTTGAATAATAAACAAATATTGAAGAATAAATTTATCTTTCAAATATATCAACTTGAGAATCTTGACCTTGCTGACGTTGACTTGCATGTTACTAATAACACAGTTTACGTCTTAGCACGTTTCTGGAATTCCAAAATCATTAATATTGGGACAATTCCTCTGACTAAAGGTCTTAAAATGGCCTTAGCACAAGATTCGTACCCTACACTTTCAATTGCCGGTGGTAACTATAAAAAGGTTGTCACGGATGAATATGGCGAAGACAGCATCATTGATGACTTTGAACCATATCAATTAACATTGGCAGTTCATAAAGCTGAACCAATTGACAGTCGTGTTGAAAAAATTGACACAATTTATCACTATGCTTTTAAGAGTGAACAAAGTTTGGTGACAATTTCTAAGAATATGATGCGTTGTTTCGCAGTCTTTGGATTATTGTTAGGACTAGGGTTCATGTTCCTCGGATTTTTCCTAACTGGTTTGATGGTAATTATCGCCTTCTTCGGTGTTAATTCATACACATTATTATTGGCCGATACGCACATGCAAACACAACGTCAACGAGTCAATTCTTAATAACATCCCTTAGTGGATGTTATTTTTTTCCATTAGCTATATAATCAACTCAAAAATTAAATGAGATGATTATTTGAAATCTAGCTATGTTGTCGTTATTAGTGGTGTAACTGGCAGTGGCAAAACAACTTTAATCAATGCCCTAAATAAAAAATTAAATAGTTTCGTGATTCCTTTTGACGATTACAGTATTGATGCCCTTCCATCAGCGCCACCAATTGATACACCAGTAAAGGATGCAGTTAATCAATACGACATTAGTGCTTTAATGGCAGATTTGAAGAAAGTTAATAATCATTATCCATTTATCCTGATTGATTTTCCTTTCGGATATAAGAATAAAACTTTGAAGCCGTTTATTGATAAAGTAATTTATATTAAAACTCCACTGGATATTTGTTTGGCTCGTCAGATTATCCGCGACTATCAAGATAAATCAACCGATGAAATTATGTCATGGATGAGAACTTATCTCGACTTTGCTCGCCCTATCTTTGTCGATCATGAACAATTCGTTAGTAATGATGCGGATCTGGTAATGGATGGAACGCTATCATTGAATGAAAAATTGAATTTAGTTTTAAAAACTATTCCATCAAAAAAAGACCTTTTGCAGTGATTGCGAAAGGTCTTTATTTTTAATCAACATCCACTTTCTTCTTTTTACGTTTAAAACCAAACATTGCTAACAGTACTCCAAAAATCATACCCAAGAATCTGAATGTATCACGATTCGAGGTTTTTGGTAATGAGCTACTTGAGTCATTAGTATCGTTAGTAATCATTTCTCCAGCACTTTCCTTTGGCAATGGGGCATCTTGACTAGCCATACTTTCAACTACAGGCTCCATTAAAGGATCGTTCGGATTCGTACTCTCATCAACTTCTTCCAAGTATGGACTTTCCGCTGATGAATCAGTTTCTGGCGTTAAACCGGGATCTACTTCTGGTTCAGGGTCTGGAATTTCTAAGTCCGGTAGTTCTGGATCTGGTGTGTTTGGAACTTCTGGAATTACTTCTGGGTCGGGTGTTTCTGGTTCAGGTTCAGGCTGTGGTTCTGGCTCTGGCTCTGGTTCTGGCTCTGGTTCTGGTTCTGGCGGATTCGGGGTTTCCTCCTTTGCACTATCCTGTAAATCCCACCTATGACTTTCTCCACCAATTGTTACTTCCTTTGCAACAATGTTTCCGTCAAGATTTACACGTGTACTAATTTTTGCTTCTGGACTCAAAACGCTGCCTTGAAAAGGGCTATGTATTTCAATAAGTCCACTATATAACCCATCCTCTGATGTACTATCATAAAAATTCCAAAGTAAGTGACTATCATCAAAATGATCAGTCTCCTTATTTCCCCTCGTATCACCATTAGTGTATTTAAGCTGAATTTGTGATTTCACATCATAAGTATCTGCACCACCAGTATCAACATTAATAATAACGTTGGTACCATCTTTCTCATGACTCAATCCATCAATGACGAGTCGAGTATCCATAGATAAAACTTCTGGGGCTAGATTAATCACAATTTCATTTTTACCATTCGGCTTATAATCACTTAACATAATAGTTCTACTATTTCGATCACCTAAATCTGAGTTTCTTACTTCCGGATATGATGTCATTTCTGGAAACTTTTTCGATTGTTCATTTAAAAAAGCAAAAATACTATCGAAATCAAGATAGGTATCACTTCCCTTATCCTGAAATACATCCTCGACATGAATGTTCCCAACTTTATCTCCATTTATATGAACTTCGTTTGAAATATTCTCAAGTCGGACATTCTTACCAAATACAGCTTTATTGGTTCTACCTTCTTTTCTTGCGACAAAGGCCCCACCATTACATCCATTCACTGTCTGAATGTAAAAAATATCCTTATCAAGATTATTCTTCTCACTAACCTTCGTACCAAAACTATTGTCTTTACTATTTAATTCTTGAACCGCCAAATTTCCATTGACATGAGCATCTGTTGTGGCCTTTCTAGCGAAAACATGAAAGTATGCAGCATATCCTAGAAGATTATTTGTATCCTTTTTAAAATCATCTTCAACTGTCCCACCGCTCTTAAAGTCTTCACTGACCATTGTTGCAGTATCGATAGAAGCCTTTGCCGGAATTTCTTCAGCTGCAGCCAAAACCATTTCTGTATTGGACAAACTTGATACATGCGGTTTATAAACAACTGCAAAGGTCAACATACGCCCCAACGACAACCCGGTTGCAGTCATAATAATTCTTTTCCTCATAAAGCCAACCTCCCAATTTGTGACTTTTGTAACCTAATTCCATTTTATAAAGTTACTTGTAAGTTTGTCACTTTTAAACACAAGACAAATTCCGAAAGTACAAAAAAAGCCCGTCACATCAATTGCGACGAGCTGAAATTATTTTTTATAGATTCCTTTATCTTTGATATACCAAGCAACGTCATCAGGCACAAAGTACTTGAGCGATTTACCTTCACGAACACGCTGACGAATGACGGTCGAACTAATTTCAATTACTGGTGTATTGACCCACAAAACTGGATAGTCAGATTTCTTTTCAAAACCTTTACGACAGACACCAACGAAATGAACTTCTTTCACAAGCTCATCAATATGCGACCATTTTGGCAAATTTTCGACCATATCATAACCGACAATCAGGTAATATTCAGTGTTCGGATTACGCTTTTTTAAACGCTTGATGGTTTCATACGTATAACTGACGCCACCGAGGTCAATATCAGTCATATCAAGCTCAAAATGGGGATTATCTCTAATTCCATATTTGACCATGTTGATTCGATCATCGACGCTGACTTTGGGAATATAACGACTAATACCACGATGAGGCGGAATTTTGTCCGGAATAAATAAAATCTTATCGAGATCCAACTGTTCATAAACTTGTTCAGCAATCATCAAATGCCCATTGTGAATCGGATTGAAAGCACCACTGAGAATACCAACATGCTTCTTTTTAGCATTGGTCTGCAACTGTGGTTGGGCTCTAGTTTTAGTAATAACTGATGCTGCAGTATTCATAAATTCACCTGCTTTGAATAACTATTTTCAATTATTATTATAGCCTTTATTAAACCCTTTTGAATGGTGAAAGGCCCTATGATTCAATTTCTTGATATAACGCAATAAATTTAGCTACTTAAAATGAATCATGATTGAAGAATACCAGTAATTTGTAAATAGCAACTTACTAACATAAAAAGGAAACTCGAATTTTGTGTCATGATTTCGAGCTTCCTTTTATTTTTTCTGATAAATTGTTTGACTAATTACTTTAATAAAATCCGCTAAATTATTCGGATCAGCGAGCGTATGAATTTCAAAAAAACTAATCTCATTTAAGAGTTCCTTAGAGCGGATACGAAGCTGATCAGAGACAAAAAAGATATGCTCATGCAGTTGTATCAACTCATCTAATTTAAACATATTATTACAAATAATAATTGGAATTTGTGGCTGTAAAACAACCGCCAGTTGAGCCTGCAAATGATAGCCGACAACTAAATCGTTAGTATAAATAATGACTTTGGCTTTATTCTTAGTCTTAGTCAAAGTACTCTCATTAAGAAGATTTACAAATGGTCGATCAATCTCATAGATTGCAAACGGACATGGTTCTTTCAAAGCAGTGGTTATTTCTTGCACTGGAAAGTAAATATTGAGTCTCGCTTGTTCATGGTATTGAAAATTGGTCAAAGCTAGACAAGACATGATTGCATTTTCATCATTTTTATACTTTTCAAAAAAGGCTTGATAGTCCCCATGTAATTCCATGACATTATTCACCGGTGATAATCGTAAATATTCCCTGATAAACTGCTGTCTTTCAACCGGCATCGCATGCCAACCGAAGTTTTTTACATCATTTAAATTAGTCGATAGCAAGTAAAAAACCAAGGTAATATACGACTCAGTATCTGGCAACCAAACTCCAGTTAGCCGATAATAACCATCAACTATTTGTTTTAATAGCCGTTTTAATTGTGCTTCACTGACCTGATTGTTAAAAATCAATTTCAAATATGAATTATCAATTCGCCGATTAATCCGTGGCAACGATAATTGTGCTAATGCAAAGTCCAACCAAAGCTGATTTCCAATCAAAATAATTCCTTGATTATTCCCTTGAACCCTGACGTGCCAAGGACGGCAGACCGTCTTCAACTTTTTAAGCGTTCGATTGATCAACGAAACTGAGATGTGTAGCGTATCTTCTAAATCTTGAATCGTACATTGTTCATCTTTAGTATATAAATACCAAAAGATTAAGAATGGCCAATCTTTTGCTAATGCTAAATGATCATCACCGAATTCCTCAGAAGCAACTACCTTCACCAATCTTGCAGAGTCTTCAACAAAATAAGCACGCTTTTCTTTATCATAAATAACTAATTGACTCGAAAAATTAGCATTAATACTTCGAATATCATTCGTAATTGTTCTTGATGAAACATTAAACTTTTCGGCCAATTGCTGACTTGATAAATACTTAGCTTCTTGATTAAAAGCTGTTAAAATTTGTCGCTGACGATTCAGCACTACCATCATCCCTCACAGCGACACGTCATCAGTCAAACCACCGTGTCACACTATTCTTGATTACCTTGTTCTTGCGCTAAGGCCTGATTATCTGCAATTCTAGCAAATGGTAAATAAATAATTGATGTCACAATTATCATCACAATTTGAAGTATAACAAACGCAGGACCTGATTGTAAAAAGCCATTGATCAATACTGGTGTTTGTTCTGGCAATGCCAACCCAATAATTGGTTTCACCCAGCCAACTAACGTTGCTAAGTATGAGACGCCAAAACTTACTAAAGGAGCAACTACAAATGGGATAAACATAATTGGGTTTAAAACAATCGGCATACCAAAAATAATTGGTTCATCGGTATTAAAAATTACGGCTGGTAAAGAAATTCGACCGAGTGTCTTGAATTGTTTAGATTTAGCAAAGAAGGCCAAGAAAATACATAAGCCGAGTGCACAACCGGTACCACCAATCTTACTTGTCATGTAAAAGAACCGCCATGTAATAATGTTTGGGATGGCGCGTCCCGCGTGGTAAGCTGCTAAATTTTGAAAATCTAGTGTGTATAAAATTGGCATAACAATCGAATTAATTGCCATTGAATGAATACCAAAGAAGAAAAATAGACTATTTAATAACACGACTAATAATATTGCCCATGGAGATGTCCCAATTTTGACCAAAGGAACTTGAAGTAAGGTATAAATTGCACTATTTAGATCACCATAAGTTGTAAAACTAAATGCAAACCGTACTAGGGTCATCAATGTAGCAATCAAAATAACTGGAATTAATGACTTGAACGACTCACCAATCGTTGATGGCACACTATCAGGCATTTTAATCGTCCAATTAGCTTTAATAATACGGCTATAAAGTTCACCAACAATAATTGAAACAATCAGTGCTAAGAACAACCCTTTAACCCCAATGTTATCAAACGGAATGAATGGAGTTGCTACGCCTTTAATGTTAATCATCTTGAGTGGCGCTAAGATGAAAATACTCATAACTGATAAAATTGCAGGAATAACATTATCAACATGCTTACTCTTACAATAACTACGCGTTGTGAAATAGGCAACGATAATCGCTAAACTATTCATGGTAAATTGGTATGGCAAATTGAAGTAACTCGTTAAATGATTTGCTGCCAACCAATTGACAAATGGCGCATAGGGAAAGTTAACAATAATGCTAAATAATGAGCCAAGAATTAAGAACGGTAATGAAGAAATCATCCCTTCTTTGATTGCAGTCAAAATGACACTCTGACTCATTTTCCCCGCAATTGGTTCAACCCATTTTTGCATTGCCGCCTGAAACTTGGACATCCAACTATTTGATTCCATCTTCTCCAACCTCCTCAGTATTTGCTTTAATGACACTTTGATACCAATAAAAACTAGCTTTCTTAATTCGTTTTAGTTGTTTTAAATCATCATTATCACGATCGACATAAATCAAGCCATATCGTTTATTCATACCACTATGGCCACTAATCACATCCATAAGTGTCCAAACGCAATACCCCAACACCGGAATACCACTACTAATGACTTCGTGAACTGCTTTAATATGATCATGTAAGTATGAAATTCGTTTTAAATCTGACACCGTCGTGACGCCATCATGCTTTTCCAAACTTTCTTCATTGCTAAAACCATTTTCGGTAATCAGAATAGGCAATTCATAGTCATGATAAAGCCGTTGTAACGCAATTCTTAATCCGACGCTATCAATCGTCCATCCCCACTTAGTTGTCGGTAATGTACGATTCTTAGTCTTGGCGTAAATGCCATATTCTTTGTTTGGCACTGGTAGCCCTTCGGTTTTTCCAAACTTTTGTTGCGCACTCAAAGACGATACATCATCAGTTGAATAATAGTTAATCCCAATAAAATCTGGTCGATTTTCCTTTAAAAGCTCCAAATCAGTCGTTGGAAAATCTGGAAAAATACCGCGATCAACTAAATATTTTTTGAATATCGGGTTATAGTGTCCTCGACACTGTAAATCCAATATATAATTTTGTGTCAAAGTTGCTAAATCATCAGCCGCTAACACATCTTCGGGTTGATCTGTTGCCGGATAATAAGCTTGGTAAGAAAGTGCTGGACCAATTTTGGCATTTGGTAATAGCTGGTGGCACTTGGCAATCACACGTGCAGACGCCACACACATATTATGATTAGCAACATAAGCCTCCTGCTTGTGATCGCTAAAGTCAGCCTTTCCATCGCCAATACCAAGTCTCTCGGGCATTTTGACCACGTGATCTTGTTCATTAATCGTAATCCAATACGTAACTTCGTCACCTAATTCCTTAAAAAGATAAGTGGCGTAATTCTCATAATCTTGAATACTCTTTCTGGAAAGCCAGCCACCATACTGTTTAACCAATTGTGTTGGATAGTCAAAATGATAAATTGTAACGATTGGCTCAATGCCATTCTGTTTTAACTCGTGAATAACATTTTTATAAAACTCAATTCCTGCCAAATTAGGCTTGCCGTTACCTGTGGGAAAAACTCTAGTCCAAGAAATAGATAATCGAAATGCCTTTAATCCTAATTCCTTCATCAATCGGATATCATCATGATAACGATGATAGAAATCAACGCCATCATCAAAACTAGTCGTATTATCTTCCTTACGCGTTTGATCAATTACAGATGGACCCTGACCATCCTTTTTCCAATTGCCTTCTGCCTGAAACGAAGAAATTGCAGCTCCCCATAAAAAATCTTTTGGAAATTCCGATAGCGTTTTTAATTCCATGTGAACATCTCCCAATCAATTTATGAATCAATTATGTTGCAGGAATCACTTCTCAACAATATCTGCTTTTTCTAGTACATCAGGAAAAAGATGACATTAAAAAAAAACCACTAATCAAAACTGGCCGAATGCACCACTGAGAATACCAACATGCTTCTTCTTAGCATTGGTCTGCAACTGTGGTTGGACTTTAGTTTTAGTAATAACTGATGCTGCAGTACTCATAAATTCACCTGCTTTGAATAACTATTTTCAATTATTACAGCCTTTATTAGATTCTTTTGAGAGGTGAAAGTTTCTGTGATTTAATTTCTTGATATATCACAATCATATACCACGTGTCACAGACAAAGGTTAACCCAACAATTACACCGATAAAACCCGTTGGATCAGACATAGTCTGTAATAACCCAACAGTCATTGGTGTTCCAACCCACTTGAAAAATGCAATTATAAATGACTGACCAGCTATCGGATTGCTAACTTTTTTTCGACTATAAAACTGAGATACGAATAAAATGCTCATAACTAAATTTTGAACCAACGCAATAAATTTAGCTACTTCAAATGAATCATGATGAAAAATTGTCATTGAGTCAAAGAAACTCGGCCCTGATAACATGATTCCAAACGACGCTATTATTCCCATTGCAAATATCATATAAAATATATTATGATTAATTCCAAATCTTTGCTGAAAGTCTTTTGATCCATACAATAACGTTCCAATGACGATCAGGACATCAAGAACCATCCAGACGGCGTTAATAATATTCAAAATAACTGAAGATGCCGGCGGATAAATTACTGAGTAAGTAATTTCCCACGCAAAGTTCAAACAAAGTGCTGCTAAAGGCATTCCTGGCATCTTATCTTTAAAAGTACGATAAACGATGGCAAGGTAAGTTGTTTTCCAAGCAACGCCACTAGCCAATGGTGCAAATGTAGTAAAATTCATAATCATACCGCTCCTCAATGTGATAATGGTACTGAGTATGAATTAACGATAGACAACCTTCAATTAATGTGTGACAATTGTACATCATTTTGTCACAAAAGGAGTTTTATTTTGAATCTTGAAAAAAACACTAGATTATTCAATTGCTTAGCACAACTACATCGAAATAAGCAATTGGACGAAATCTCAATATCTGAGCTCACCGATAAAGCTAACGTTTCAAGGATGTATTTTTATCGAAACTTCACTAGTTATAAAGATATAATTGATCAGCATATCGAAGAATTATTAAATCACTTCTCAAGAATTGTCACCAAACGACAAGATTTTTCGATTGAATCTACCACGATACTTTTCTTTGAAACTCTCCAATTTGATGCAGAATCACTGAGTATTTTCCTAAATAATGGTGAAACGTCTTGGATCGAGCACGATTTTGAAATTGGTTTAACAAAGCTAATTGATCAAGGCATCGTTCATGGTTTAAACGACAAATATTGGCGCGCATTTACTGCAGGAGGACTCAGCCGCGTGATTACAGTCTGGCTTTTATCGGAAAACTTGGATTCACCTAAAATAATGGGAAAAAGAATCTCTAAAATTGTAATCTAAAGGGGCTGTGACATAACTATTTTTGTCTTGAATATGCAGCATAAACGTGCAACAAAACATAGCTTTTTCCGCTTAAAACAAAGAAGACTAGCAATCCAAAATCGGATTACTAGTCTTCTTTGCCTTAATGCTCGAAAGCTGACCATATTTTGTCACACTCTCTTCTGATAATTATGAATTGATTTATCTAATCTATCTAAACCATCTTGAATCATTTCAGTTGGACTAGCAATATTCATCCGAATGAAGTGTTGACCATCCCCACCATAAACTGAACCAGGCGTTACAATCAAGCCACTATCTTGGCGGACAAACCTCGATAATTTATTGGCATCTTCAGTAATATCAGCAACGTCAAACCACAATAGGTATGTTGCCCCACCTTCAACCCACTTAACTTCAGGAATATTTTTTTCGATGAAATCTAAAACTAATTTTCGATTAGCACGTAATTTATCTTTTAAAGCCTGAAGCCATGCGTGACCTTGAGTATAGGCTGCAATCGTTCCTGGAATGGCAACAAAATTTGGTTCGGCCAATTCTTCACTGTTCAAACCACGACTGACTTGTCCACGAAGATTTTCATTCGGAACAATAACAGTTGCCGCGTGCATTGCTGCAACATTGAAAGTTTTACTTGGTGATACTGCGACGACAACATTATCCAAATACTTGGCATCTAAACCAAAGATCGGATTATAACCCGTGTCATTCAAAGTTAAATCACCATGAATCTCATCACTGAATAACTTCACATCATACTTAGCACACAAGCTAGCAATCCGAGTTAATTCGTCCACACTCCAAATTTTTCCAACTGGATTATGAGGATTGCAGAGAATCATCATATTCGTTAGTGGATTGCTCAACTTCTTTTCCAAATCAGCAAAATCAATCGCATATTGATGAGTTTCTTTATCATAAACTAAGTCGCTTGAAACAACATGACGACCACTGTTAACGATTGAGTTATAAAAAATGTTATAAACCGGTGCCTGCACTAAAACGTTGTCCCCAAGCGAAGTCAAACGACGAACCGCTGACGAAAGTGCTGGCACTACTCCAGTTGCGAAAATCATCCAGTCTTCCTTAGGACGAACATTGCGCTCTGTTTCATACCAATCGGCTACGGCCTGGAAATATTCTGCAGGAACCTCTTCATATCCGAATAATCCCATAGCAATTTTTTCTTGCAAAGCTGCAATGATTTCTGGTGCCGTTTTAAAGTCCATATCGGCAATTGTCATTGGCAATTCGTTGGCTTTAACATCCCACTTGGCAGAATTTCCAGCACGTTTTTTGTTCAAGGTTTCGAAATCATATGTCATTTAGGCACCTCTTTGTGAAAGATTGACCCTAACTTGAATATCAGTTTTGCTTGGATCAATTTCAGGGTCATCAAAGATAATTTTTCCAACTGATTCTGCCTTGATAACACCATTAATAGGATTCTTGATACTCATCACATTAGTTGTGATATCGGCATCAATATTTGAGCAATATTCAAATGCTAAGTCAGTCCGCAAGACTTTACAGTTAACCATCTTCAAGCCATCGATATAACAAAGGCCTTGGTCACTTTCAATCGTACAGTTAATCAATGTTAAATTCTTGGTATTCCAAGCTAAATATTCACCACTGATTTTTGAATCATAAACAGTCACATTCTCACAATTCCAAAAGGCATCTTTGGAAACGAAAGTTGAGTTGTGAACTTCGATATTTTTGGCACCGTCAAACACATAATTTCCCACAACATTCAAATTATCGGCAGTGATGTTTTCGCTATCTTTACCAAAGTAATTACCATTAGCTTGAACATCTTTCATATCAATATTCTTACAAGTCCAAAGTGTTTCCTCAGCATCGGAGAAATGAACATTTTCTAACTTGATATCAGAAGCACGACGGAACAATTTTGGTGCTTGTAAAGCTGAATTTTTAATTTCAATATCGTGTGTGTACCAAATACCTGAACGTGACATTGTTTCAAAAATACTATTATTAACCTTGATATGTTTTGAATACCACAATGGATATTTCCAAGTAAAAGTAACATCATCCAAATCTAAATCATGTGTTTCTTTCAGTGGAGATTCGCCTTTACCAAAAGTGGTATCAATTAATGTTTCATCATGTTGTTTAAATAATGGCCGTTCGCCATCAAAATAACTTTCTTTTATTTGTTTTTTCATAAAATACTTCCCAATTTATTTATTCTTTCAAGAGTTATTTTACTCACGAACCACAAATATGTTAAATACTTATCCAGAATGTCTAACCATGCCTAAAAGTTATATTTGCGTTGCATCAGCCGACTGCAAGGCATATAGCTCTGCATAATGACCGCCTTTAGCCAATAATTCTTCATGTGTACCATGTTCAATAATCTGCCCATGATTCAAAACTAGGATTTGATCAGCATCTTGAACGGTTGATAATCGGTGGGCAATCGCAATCGTCGTCCGATCATCACGCATCTTCGACATCCCTACGGTAATACTTTGCTCAGTCTGAGGATCAATGTTGGCAGTTGCCTCGTCCAAAATCAAAATCTTAGGATTACGGACAATCGTTCTAGCAAAAGAAATCAATTGACGTTGGCCTGTGGAAAAACTAGCCCCCCGTTCACTAACTTTTGCATGATACTTTCCTGGTAAATTCTGAATAAAATCATCAGCATCAACAAATTTACCGGCTTGTTCAATTTGTTCATCAGTAATCTTGTCATCAAACATTCGAATATTCTTAGCAATATCACCATAGAAAAGATAAGGTTCTTGAATAACTAGCCCCATCTTTTTACGTAATTCTTGGGTTGAATAATCACGAATATCATGATCATCAATCAAAATCTGTCCCTCACCAAATTCGTAAAAGCGCAGCATAATATTAATAATCGAACTCTTACCACTACCGGTATGACCAACAAAGGCAACTGTCTGACCAGGTTGTACAACGAATGAAACATCCTTTAAAACTGGCACTCCAGGTTCATAGGCAAAAGTAACATGTTTGAATTCAATCTTACCTTCAGTAATCGTTGCTAAACTAGACTCATTTTGTTGTGGAGCCGTCTCTTGATTATCGAACAAGTGTAACAATCGATATCCGGCAATCATTCCGTCTTGGAAAAATGACAAGAAATTCATTACATCTGAAAGTGGATTGAAGAAATTCTCTTGGTATGACAAGAAGGCGTAAATTACACCGGCCTGTACCAAGACGTGCGTACTTTCTATTCCAAATCCACTCAACGAAACTACTTCTGCTAATGCAAACATCAAACTAATCGTTGGGTAAAGTAACAACGCATTGATATTGATCATCTTATTTCGCATCAAGAAATAAGCGCCATTACGATTCTCAAATTCATTAGTCATTCGTTTTTGTTGACCGAATTGTTGGATGATACTAATACCCATTAACGATTCGTTCAATTTAGTATTAATCTGACTCAAATACTCACGTAAATTTTGATAAATCTTGGAGCTTAATCTTTGATACAACCAAACCAAGAAATACAAAGCTAAAACAAATAATGCTGTTGCTAAAGCTAAATATAGATTAACTGAAACCATAGCGATAAAGGCTGAAATCATTGAAAAAGCCGCCACAATAATCCATAAAAAGAGATACCAGAAATCAAATAAAGTTTTTGTATCATTAGTGACTCGTGAAACAATTGACCCCGCTGGAGTTTTATCAAAATAACTCAAGCTCAGTGTGTGAATTTTAGCAAAAATATCACTGCGGATTTTTTCCAAAGTTCGTTCGGCTCCCATTGAAAAGAAGAAGATCTGAACAAATTGCGTAATAGCTTTTAAAACAGTTGCTATTGCATAAACTGCCGCGAAAACTAAAATCATTTGCATGTTAGTACTCATATTAGTCAAATAATGATCCATAAAGTACTGCAACATTCGTGGTAACAAAACATTGATAACACTCAACAAAAGTGCAAAGAAAATTGAAATTCCAAATTGAAATTTGAAATACTTAGCAAAGCCAAAGAGTTGTTTCATTATCGTTCGACGTTCTTTGCCACTCAATGCATGGATTCTTGCCAAAGTGTCCTTAACATCATTCTTCATGATCTAGCCTCCCCTCAATTTCAGTATTTTTCGTTTGTAAATTAAAGATTTGCGCATACCATCCAGGTTGACTCAAGAGCTCTTGATGTGTACCTTGCTCAACGATAGTTCCACCATCAACGACAATAATTTCATCAGCATTTTCAACAGAGCTTAGTCGACTAGCAGCAATAATTGTCGTCCCATTTTGGCGTTCTTTGGCAATTTGTATTTCAATATTACGTTCAGTTTTTGAATCAACTGCGGACAATGAATCATCTAAAATCAATAATTTGGGATCACTCAACATTGCTCGTGCAATTGCTAAACGTTGTTTCTGACCACCAGAGAGGGAAACTCCTAATTCACCAACTTGCGTATCGTAACCATCTGGCATCTGTTGAATATCACTGTCTAAATCAGCAATAAAACTAGCTTTTTGAACATCTGACTGCGAAGCTGTAATATTTGCAAACCGAACATTATCACGAATATTAGTTGAAAATAAGAAGTTAGTCTGCGGAACATAACCAATGATATCGAGATAACTGTTAATCTCATATTTGCGGATATCAATATTACCAACTTTAATATCTCCATCATAGTGATCAAAGTCACGCATCAAGAGACCAATAATAGTTGATTTACCACCACCAGTTGGACCAACAATTCCGAGTGTTTTTCCAACTCCTAATTTGAAGTTAACATCATGCAAAGCAATCGCATTATCATCAGGATAGTGGAATCGCTTAATTTCAAAATCGATTTCTCCACCAGGAACCGTCGTTAAAGCATTCGTAGCTTTGACCAATGATGATTTTTCGGATAACAAATCCATAATTCGATCATAACTAGCTGAGCCACGTTCCAATAAATTGAACAGACTGCCGACCGCATACATTGGCCAAGCCAAATTAGCCATATAAGAAATAAATGAAACTAATTGCCCAATCGTAATATTTTTATGAAGGACATTCATCCCTCCAAGAATAATAATTACCATATAAGAAATACCCATGATAATGGTTGTTAGTGGATCAAACATTGCGTCAAGTCGATATGTCTTTTTATTAGCTTTAATATTTTTATGAACATATTCATTAAAGTCAGCAACGTCTTCTTTTTCTTCACCTAATGACTTTAAGACCTTAATGCCCACGACACTCTCTTGCGTTTTATTATTAATGCTTGAAAATGCAGCCTGTGAATCCTTAAAGGCATTATGAATTTTGGTACCTAGGATTCGTGCCATTACTCCTAATAGCAACAAAGGCGATGCTGCCATCAAAGTCATCTTCCAATCAATCAAAAATCCCATTGCCAAGATCATTGAAGATCCAGTAATAATCGAGTCGGCTAAAGTCAGAATACCTGGACCGGCGACTGACCTAACCGCATCAATATCGTTAGTCGCATGTGCCATTAAATCACCGGTTCGCCATTTTTGATAAAAAGTCGAATCCATCTTCATAAAGTGGCGGAAAAGTCGACTACGTAACTCACGTTCCAAAACAAAGGAACTGCCATAAATCATCTTTTGCCAAAGAAAGCGCAATAAATATTGTAAAATTGCCACAACAAACAAAATGACCATATTAATGGTCAAATATTTCAGCGTTAAGTTTTTTCTACTGACACTATCTACAACATTACCAACGATTCGTGGTGGTACAACGTTGCAAAGAGCAACCAATAGTAAAGCAATGACCCCGACTAAATATTGTTTCCATTGTCTTTTAAAAAACCAACCTAATCTTGTAAAAATCCCCATAAATCTCACCACCTCAAAAATGTGCTTAGCTAATACTTTACTACTTCTTATTAAAAAAGTGGTTGTTAACACGTACTTATATTAAACTTTTTTAATCTAATTAGAAAGAAAAGACGATTTTCTCAGTTTTGAACTGAAAAATCGTCTTTTTTTCGTATTTCATTTGCTTAATACACATGCTGCTAGTTGATAACCTACTACAAATATTTCACAAAGTTAGCCAATCAACTTAGTATTTTTAACATCATTAATTGTCTTAGTACCTGCAAGTTGCATAGTGATTGAAAGTTCCATGTTCAAGTGTTCGATAACATCTGTAACACCTTGAGCACCACCCAAGTTCAATCCATAAATAATTGGACGACCTAAAGCAACTAGATCAGCACCACTAGCCAATGCCTTGAATACATGTTCACCACGACGAACACCACTATCAAAGACGATTGGTACTCGCTTGTTAACTACTTCAGCGATATATGGAAGCATATCGAATGAAGCTGGTCCACCATCTAGTTGACGGCCACCATGGTTAGAAATCCAGATACCATCGGCACCGAATTCAATTGCTAATGCAGCATCATCTGGTGATTGAATACCTTTAACAAAGACTGGGAGTCCTGACATATCTTTAATCTTTTGGATATCTGTTGGTACGATACCTTGTTTAGCAGAAGCATAAATTTCGCCAATACCTTTACCCTCACCGTCACCAGCTGAATATCCAGCCAAGTTTGGCATTGGTAGTGGGAATTGGAACTTGTTGATGGCATCGGCTTCACGATAACCGCCGAGTGTTGAATCAACTGTCATAATAATAGCCTTAGCACCAGCTTTAACAGCCTTCTTGATCAAGAATTCGTTGAACTTGTCATCTTTACTCATATACAATTGGAAAAACATTGGTGCATCTGGAGCAGCGGCAGCAGCATCCTCAACTGATGTACTTGCGTATGTACTGATTGAGTAGATTGAACCAGCAGCAGCGACACCCTTAGCTGTATCAGTTTCACCCTTTGCGTGAGCCAAACCATGAGCAGCTGATGGAGCTTGAATAATAGGAGATTTCAAATCGATACCAAATATTTGAGTACTCAAGTCAGCGTGATCAATACCTTGAATAACACGTGGCATAATTTGTTTCTTATTGAAAGCTTCTGTATTTTGTTTCTTAGTCCATTCATCTTCAGCACCTTCGCTAATATAACCGAAAGCACCTTTTTCATTACTCATGTGATCTTTAACTCTAGCCTCAAGACTAGCTAAATTTATAATATCAATATGGTTCTCGGCAGTACTTGCTTCATACTTTTTATTACTCATCGGAATCCCATCCTTTATTTTGTAATTTATTAACAGGATTAGTTTAACCTACAATTGTAAATTATGCTGAGATTTGTTCCAAAAATATCAATTTGTTTTTTAATAATCATGAAATAATTTATTTTATATAAATGTCGTCTCCGGCTGGCAGAATTTTCACCTGCACTGGGACCGGTGTGAGCCAAGGTCTCACGCCTCGATTTTGAGCCGAAAATCGTGTCTCAAAAGTCGTCCTGTAATATAAGGACTTGCGTCCTTATATTACTTTCACTGCTGGTGAAATTCTACCAACCGGAGACTAGTGTATTCGTTATTTCGAATAATCTAATATTTCTACAATGAGATTAATAATAAAAAATTGAATACTTGTGCATTCGATTTATAACGGTTAACTAGTCGGAAGAGCTGGAAATATTTGTGTGCCGTGGTAGTTCAAGACCGAACTTTGGCTCGGACTGGTTCGCACAGCTTGTGAATATTTTCCAGCCCTGGAGACGGTATATTTAACTAGCACTTACACGTAAAAAAAGTGAGGCTGTGACATAACTATTTTCAACTTAAACATGCGGCATAAACGTGCAACAAAACATAGCTTTTTCCGCTTAAAACAAATACCTCCAGCAATCCAAAATCGGATTACTGGAGGTATTTGCCTTAATGCTCGAAAGCTGATCATGTTTTGTTACACTCTCTACTTTTGACCTAATGCGTTGCTTAAATGTAAATAAGCCATAAAGTGGAACCCTATTCCTAACAATAAAAACACAGCACCTAATGGCACCCAAAATAATGATGCAACGACTGCTAAAATATATAACACCATACTCATTAATGGATCAAAGTGACTTTTTCTAAAATTAGCTTTCCTCATTCTTTCAGACATTAGCTCTGGATGCTCTTTAATATACTCATACAAAAGTTGAAACGTTCCCGAAATAAACAGGGCTATTACAGCATATGATATGAATGACACTCTGATATCCCCATTATTTCCACGACTCAAGGTTTCTGCAACCAGTGCCATCGGATAATTTATCAGCGTAATACTGAATAACATCAACAAATTGATTAAATTTAATTTTCGATCAATTGCTTTTAACGCTTGGAAATAATCGTGATGAAATAACCAGAGTGTTCCCACGTAAAAATATGAAACGATATATGCCACCAATATTGGCCACTGTTGAATCATTGCTGACAATAAATGGCCAGTTTGAAACTTTGGTACGGTAAATTCCAAAACCAAAATAGTAATTAAAATGGCAAAAACTCCGTCACTAAATGCCAGTAAACGATCTTTCGTCAAAAAATCCCCTCTTTAATTAAGATCAAATGTTTGATTCGTAACTATTTTATTAAACAACGTTGGACAAACTAAACAGGTAATTATCGCTGCCAATGTGATTGCCCCTGATTGAGCTGTTGAAATCAACTTCAAATTTTGACCGACTTGTAAAATTGGCAAAACCAGAGTGATGGTAGTTGAAGTAACAATTGTCGCAGCGATGGCATAACGGTCGCCAAAGCGTTTGCGATAAACGAAGTAAACAATCGCTTTTGACAATAAGAATGCCACTAAGAAGATTGGAATCAATAATAACGCGTCTTTATTGGTAAAGAGTTTACGTAAATTCAAGTTGACCCCGGTCGTGATGAAAAATACTGGAATGAAAAATCCATATCCCATGGAACTCAATTTTTGCTCAGTATCTTCCTTAGGCTTCAGTAATTTCATAACTGCACCAGCCAAGAAAGCTCCTAAAATACTTTCAGCACCAATCTGCTCGGCAAATGTTACCAAAGTAAAAATCAGGAAGAATGCTAAACGAATGTCCAATTGGGTTGTCGATTTATCAATTTTATCAAAGAACACGTAAACCCGATTGAATCGATGCAATAGGAAAATTGCTATCAAGAAAATGACTGGCAACCCTAAAACCGAAATGTAATGTTGTTGTTGCACAGCTGAATAAATCGTCAACGCTACCAAAGGAATGAACTCCCCAAAGGCCGACGTTAACAAGATTGTCTGTCCATAATTAGTATTGAGTATATTTGCCTCTTTCAATAAAGAGATGATTACTCCTAAAGCAATCGTACTGAATAAAATTACGGCCAAAATGAACTGACTGAAAATTCCCGTCTTATACAAAATGGCGCTCAAAATAATCGACATAATAAATATCGAAGCGAATCCACCAAAGGCTGTTCCTAATGGCGAATAAATAGTTTTATCTTTCTGTGGCTCCAAAAGTGAGAAATCAATTTCCATCCCACCTAAAAAGATCAACATAATAACACCCAAATTGGCGATATATTGCAAACTTTGACCCGGCTGAACAATATTTAACCCCGTTTTTCCGATAATTATTCCCATGATAATTTCAGAAATTGAGGTTGGCATTCTCGTCAAATGAAATCTGGCGGTGATTAATGGCGTTGCCAAAGCTGCAAATAAAACAATTAATAATGCAAATTTCTCCATATCTATACCCTCTTATTAAATTGCTACTTTAGCATTCTACCAGAAGTAGAAAATGAAAAAATCCAAAATCTGATAAATATTTTCACCGATTTTCTTAATTTATAACAACGACCTTGCCTAAATTGTGCCCACTTTCCAAATATTCATGAGCTTCTCTAACTTGATTCAGCTGGTAAACCTTTGTTGGAGCGACATCAACGTGATACTTGCTGATATAATCGAGCAATTCATTAAGTTTCTCACTATTAACTTCCCCAGAATATAACGAAGTTAAATAAGCGCCTTCATGAATATCAGTAATAGGATCGAAACCATCCATATACCACTGACCACCGAGTTCTCCTGTATTGCAGACAATTCCTTGTGGTTTTACGTGATTGAAAGTATCCTTCAAAGTCTTGGGACCCACCAGTTCCAACACTTTGTCGTAATTTTTAGCTGTCTGCAATTCACCATCTTGATCAACAATCGCAAAGTCATAACCAGCATCCAACAAGACTTGCTCTTTTGATTGTTTGCGAGCAGAACCGGTCACCCTCATCTCTGGATACTTGGATTTAATCAGATTTAATGCCGCAATTCCAACGCCACTGGCACCAGAGCGAATCAAGACAGAATCATCGGCTTGTAAATTCAAAGTTTTCAATGAACCAAATGCTGTGTAGAAAGTCTCGGGAACGGCTGCTAAATCAGTCCAATTTAACTTTGTTTGGACAGGATAAATTTGTTCATTTGGCAATAAAACATATTCAGCGTATGAGCCGTCAAAAGCACGACCCATTTCACCCATGATTGAAATTATCTTTTGACCATTTTGCAATTTATCAGAAGTACTTTCGGCCACAATTCCGACGCATTCGATTCCTAAAATACGTGGAAACTTCACACTAGGGGATTCGCCATCACGTGTAAAAATTTCGGAATGATTGATACCAAATCCTTTAATCTGCACGAGTGACCACCCTGGTTTAACTGTAGGCGTCGGAACATCCTTATATTCCAAAACCTCTGGCCCACCAGCTCTTTCAACAACAACTGCTTTCATATGCTTATCCTCCAAAATATCAATTACGACAATTATAATCTAGGCATAAAAAAAATACCTGAATTTGTCTTCAAGTATCTTAAATTGCTAAACGCACAAGTGCTAGGGAAATAATCCCCACGATGACGATTAACAGTAATTTTTTCGTTAAAATAGCGGTTAAAACGGTTGGAATTGAGGCAATCAAATTGGCATAGTCAATCGTTGGCAAGTGTCCCAAATTTTGATGGAACAGATTCTCAAACCATAAGGCCGCCATAATCGTGATTGGTACAAAGCCAAGGAATTCAACGACTTTAGCTGGTAAATTGAATTTTTTTAGTAATACGAAGGGCAAAATTCTTGATAACCATGTCACCAATCCACAGGCAATCAATGTCCATAAAACAAATTTAGTTGAAGGCATTTTTCAAAATCACCCCTAACCCACAGCCAATCAAGGTTACAACCAAGATCAACAAATCACTTGAAATAAAAATTAGTCCAAAATAAACTAGTGGCAACATTGCCAAGACAACAATTAATTGCACTTTTAATGAAATCGTTTTGTCACTGATCAATTGTAAATACAACAAACCAATAAACATGGCTACTAAAGCAAAGTCCAAGCCCAACTTTTCGGGATTGCTGATAATTTTTCCAAGCATTGCCCCAACCATCGTTGACGCTGCCCAGACGAGATAAGCCATCACGTTGACCGTATTGAACCACTTAAAACCAAGTTTGCCATTGGTAAAATTAAGTTTATTCATACTCAACGCAAAACTTTCATCGGTAATCAAACTACCAATCAAAATATTCTCAAAAATAGAATTCTTTTTAAAGAAATTTGCGGTCGTCATACTCATCAGAATCATTCTAGAATTAACCAAAAAGACTGACAAAGCAATCGAAACAATCGGCGTCCCAATCGCCAACAAACTAACCAAAATAAATTGTGCCGACCCAGCGTAAACAATCAATGACATCAAGGTCGCCATCAAAACGCTCATCCCTGCTGAAGCTGCCACGATTCCAAATGAAATTCCAATTCCAATGTACCCAAATACGGTTGGAAGTGTATCCTTCATGGCGGTTCTGACACTCAAGCTGTCATCCATAAGCTCTCCCCCTTTTTTATATAGAATATTATAATAATTTTAATTACATTAAATGTCAATTAGGGGTTGGTTGGGTGTCGCCTTAGATTGACAGATATTTCGCCTGCTGTGGGACCGTCTCGAGCCATAGTGCGGTCTCGAGACTCGATTTTGAGCTTCGCATAGACCCGCGAATCTCAAAATTCGTCCTGTACCATAAGGACTCACGTCCTTATAGTACATTTCACTGCTGGCGAATATCTGTCAATCTAAGGCTAATTTGTTGGTATAGATAAGTATTACTCTTATGTTTTATATCAATAGTAAATTCAAAGTATCTTATTAGTTCTCTGATTCAAAACTGATACTAATATATCCTAACTGTATCAACTAAACTTTAGATATACTCATTCGCTTAATATTAATAAACCCATTCAATACTAATTAAGGACAATCATTATCCTCAGATAATCTAGCCGGAGGCTGGCAGTAATATAGACCGCAGTGCAAGTGGCGTTATAGCGGTGATTTTCCGCTATTACACCACCGACGTATTTTGAAATTCGCGTACTTTGTGAAGTTCAAAATCGAGATTTGAGACCTTGGCTCAAATCGGTTGCATAGCAGGCTATATTACTGCCAGCCTCTGGCGGCATATTTACAATTAACTAGGAGTAAACGGTTACTTTTCCTTTCATAATAGTTATAATTTAATTGTTAATAATAAAAAAAGGAGAGATTTCTATATGAAGAAAGCAATTTTTGAAAAAGTTGGTCAAATGAAACTTGAGGATGTTGAAAAGCCAACTATTCAAGCTGCTGATGACGTCATTATTAAAGTCATCCGTGCCTGTGTTTGTGGCTCTGACCTTTGGGCTTACCGTGGTTTAGAGGATAAGGCTGAAAATTCAGAAAATTCTGGTCACGAAGCTATTGGTATCGTCGAAGAAGTTGGATCCGAGATTACTACTGTTAAACCTGGCGATTTCGTTATTGCTCCATTTACTCATGGCTGTGGCTACTGCAAAGCTTGTCGTGCTGGCTTTGATGGCGATTGTCAATCACATAACGATAACTTCAGTAATGGTAATCAAGCTGAATATATTCGTTTCCAACATGGTCAATGGGCTTTAGTTAAGGTTCCCGGCAAGCCTAGCGATTATTCTGAGGGTATGCTTAAATCACTCTTAACTTTGGCTGATGTTATGGCTACCGGTTATCACGCTGCTCGTGTGGCTGAAGTTAAACCTGGCGATACTGTTGTTGTTATGGGTGACGGTGCTGTCGGTCAATGTGGTGTTATCGCCGCTAAAATGATGGGTGCTACAAAGATTATTTCAACTAGCCGCCATCCTGACCGTGAAGCTCTAGCCAAGAAATTTGGTGCTACTGATAACGTTGCTGAACGTGGTGACGAAGGTGTTAAAAAGATTTTGGCTTTGACAAATAATGAAGGTGCTGACGCTGTTTTGGAATGTGTCGGAACTGAACTTTCAACTGAAACAGCTATGAGGGTTGGTCGTCCCGGTTCAATCGTTGGCCGTGTTGGTCTTCCTCACACTGGTAAAATGGACGTTTCATCATCATTTGGTAAAAATATCATCCTCGGTGGTGGTCCTGCTTCTGTTACAACTTATGACAAGGAACGTTTGTTGAAAGCTGTTCTCGATGGCGAAATCAATCCGGGATTGGTATTTACAAAGAGCTTCAGTCTTGACCAAATCAACGATGCTTATCAAGAAATGACTGATCGTAAAGTTATTAAAGCATTGGTTGTTGTTAGTGACTAATTAAATATAAATATTTATACATAAAAAGGTTGATGCTGTTTATTTTAACGGCATCAACCTTTTCTGTTTGGATTTTCTATTTCTACTTAATATTGAAACGACATGAAACCAATTTAACTATTGTGGTGATAATTACGCTGTTTCTTGTAGTGATGATAATACTTCTGATGACTATTAGATACAGCCGGAACCTTCAAATCACGGTCAACCTTTGAACGGCCAGTCGCATAGTCAAAATTCACTTTATCCTGAACATTCCACAAATAGCGGTTGAACTTCAGACTTCCATCAGTTGAAAGAGCTTGAACCCACACACCACGAGCCATCAATTCCTGACCACGAAAAATCGGAGTTACTTTATAAATCACTTTCTTATTCTGAGCCAAAGCATCCCTAACCTGTTGTTCCACTTGGGTCATCGTCTTCTGATTTGAAAACTCCGTTTGAGTGAACAAATTGTAAGGATTATCGATACTACCGAGTTCCCCTTGCTGTGTTTGACCAGATTTATTCAAATTAAAAGTCATTGTATAAGCAATCAAATGCCCACGATTCTGAGGAATTACCCTTGTACCGTCAACATATTTAGGTTCATTATGCCAACCTGTTGGACGCCATGTTTGTTCTGTCCTAGTGTTGGATCTACCTAGATTATTGCGTGTTAAATAGGCTGTGGCAGTTTTCGTCCGATTCAAATTATCAAGTCCACTGTAATCAATATGTGACTGGTCAAAATCAGTTTTCTTAATGTTTGAAGGTTTGTCATTATTAAGAACTTTAACCGACTTTTCACCCGACTTATAAGTCCATTCACTAATCTGTTTTGCTGTTAATTCCGATTGTTTCACAGTCGGTGTAGCAGAGGTAGCCTGGCCTGAAGTCGTGGAACATCCCGCCAAAAGTAGTGGTGTCAGTAATAACAGTAAAATATTCTTTCGCAAATTTATTTCCCCCTAAAATGCCATTCGTGATTTAATTTTCAAATAATTATCAGCGATAATTTCACGTGAATTTTTAATGTAATTAACATTATCAATATCACAAATATTATCCAACTTATTAGTCGTCACAATCACAGTTTTATTCATTTCCTCACTCAGTTCACGTAACCAGCTAAACATAGTCTGTGATTCGGCGAGATCAATTCCCACCTCTGGCTCATCGAACAAATACAATTCTTTATCAACCATCAAATTCATATAGATCAGAAGTAACTTCCGCTCATTTTCAGTCAAATCATTGAAGTGCCTATGTAGTAAATTACGGATTGGTTCAGGAATTTCTAAGTCCAAAATTTTATTTAATTGTCGAATAAAAGATAATATTTCCAAGACGGTCAATCCTACTCGAAAGTCATTATCTTGTGCCAAATAAGCAATCTTTTTAAAACTGGGGAAACCGATAAAACTATTGTTACGCTTATTTTCAGCAATTTTATCTAACAAAGTCGTCTTGCCAATACCTTTTTCCCCTAAGACAAAGTTTAACTGACAATCCTCAAAATAGAAATTAACATTTTCAAATAAAAAATCTTTTTTATACTTATAATTAAAATTCTCTATTTTCATTTAATTCAAATGACTTTTAATGGAAATTCCTTTAAAAATCATTCCTCCCATTACTAAATATCCGATGGTAATTACCCCCAGAAAAATCCCTTCATGGAGTGAACTGCAGTGCAGATTATACAGTCCAAAAATCAGCTGAAATGGGTTGACCATCGTCAAAATATAATTCAATAATCCGTGTGGACGCAGTCCCAATAAAATAATACCGATAATAAAGAAACCACTAATCAAAAGATTGAAGAACTCTTGTTTCAATTTCAACAACAATAATCCTGACATCATCGCTGAACACAACAGTGTCGCTAAAAACGAAACTAAGAAGCCATACAAAAATGTTATTGCCGAAATATGAGTGATTAGTAGCGTGACAAACAAATTGAATAGAAAAATTTCTAATTGAATTATTAAGAATTGAACTAATAAATTAGCTAACACAATTGAATGTCGCGAGCCGATTAAATACGTTAAGGTTTTAAAGAAGCCGCCTTCCCGCAAACGAATTAGATTGATCAAAAAGCCGTTGAAAACAGTTGTCACAACGATATATGACCAATAAATGTACAGTGCCTCGTTGTCTTGAAAGTCTTCAGTTTTATTAAGAAAAACCATTATGATTGGCACTATCAGCGTATAAATAAAGTAAAATCTTTCTTTCAGAGCAATCCGAATTTGGATTTTAAAAATAGCTAAATCATTTTCGAACATTAAATTCTCCCTATCTTTACCTGTTCAAACATTAGTAAAAATTAATCTATTTTAATCAAACTGTCAATTAGCTTTCTAGTATAAAAAAATATGAATCAGTCGTTTATTTCAAATTGATTTTAAAATCATTTCATTTGAGTAACAATAGTGTCATTTTAATAAAAATCAGGTATGATATTGAAAGAAAATTTTAACGGGGAAAAGCCTATGAATTACATACTGCTGTTAGTGTCAATCGGTTTTGAAGTTTTAGGGACTTCACTTTTAAAAAAGACAGATGGGTTTACAAATCTTTGGCCCACATTAGGAACCTTAACATCATATTTTATCTGTCTCTTCGTACTCTCACACGTTTTGAAACGATTACCACTGAGTTTGACATATGCCACTTGGGGTAGTGTGGGATTAGTACTCGTAACTGTTGCTGGAATAGTTTTTTACCACGAATCCATTTCAATACAATCAATCGCCGGCCTTGTTTTGGTTGTCTCTGGCACTGTATTGATCAACGTTTTTTAATTCCACTGCTTGGTTAATTATTTGGTTTAGGCCTTAATATACTCAGATATTAGAGCTTAAACACAACGAAAATAAGCTTTCAATTCACTTCATCCATTCAAGTGAACTGAAAGCTTATTTTTGTTGAGATGAGTACCCATCCATTAAAAGATAAATTAGTTGGAAGAGCTGATAGTATTCATCAGTAGCGAAAGTGGCGTTATGGCTTTAGCCATTACACCACCGGGCGTGTTGAAGCCTTACCGTTTTTTGGTAAGGCTTCAACCGAGGTTCGAGACCGCCCTTTGGCTCGGACCGTTCCGCGCAGCAGATGAATACTATCAGCTCTGGAGACGGCCCCCAACAAACCTATCTGCGATTTTTACGATAACGTTTGATAACAAACCCGGCAATTGCGACTAAGGCAACAATAGCACCAAGGATAATCCAGAGATCCTTTGAACGGTTTGGATTCTTGTGATTAATCTTAGCAATCTGTTTCTTAGTTACAACAAAATTACGTTTCAAGTTCCAATGGTTTTTGCCATTATTAGCTTTAACACTCAAATACATTGTGTATTTGCCTGGTTTTAATCGTTTATTCTTACTTGGTCCGGTCACTGTATTAACGTTAACTGGATAGTAGAAATCGCTATTTGGAGCCATTGACATAGCTTTCTTATTAGATTTCAAAATGATTTTTGAACTATTTTGCGGTGTAACCTTAGCGTCAACGGAAACTTTCTTTTCCAAAGTTGGAACATCATTGTCCATTTCTGCATCAACGGAGACTTGACCATTATTGTCAGTTTCGAAAACCTTGACAAATTTCAAGTCAGGCTTAACTGGATCAGTGTTTTGTTGTAACTGTAATCCCAAAACATAATTATATTGATTCCTTAGAGTGACACCTTTAGGTAATTTTTGATTATTATTAATCTGATTATTTTCCTGAACAAAAATACCACCTAATAATTCACCTGAGAAATTGCCTTTGGGAGCGGTCAATTCAATTGAAATATCTTTGGATGAATTGGCTGACACGCTTACTTCTTTGGGATAAGTCACAAGTTTTTCAATATTGTATTGTAGATCACTGTCTGGAGCTATACCGTGGTCGTTATAATCGATCACACCATTGATATCAGTGGCAGCACGGTTAACTGAGACCTTGTACGTATGATCTTTACTGTCGCTATTATTAATTTTAAATTTAATGGTTTCCTTTTGACCCGGAGTAACTTTCAAATCATAGTAACCGATATTTTTAGAAATTTGATTACTGGGCAACTCTGGAGAAATACTATAATTGACGCCGTTTGGAGTGGCGGCATCGACTGGTTTATTATCAAAAGTAAAAGCCAATAGAACACTTGCTATTAATGTTAAAATAATTATCAGATATTTTTTCATAATATTACCTCTTCGAAAAAAAGAGAAGCATATTGATTTAATATACCTCTCTTCGATTCAATTTTTAGGCTGGTGCATTAGATAATGTCCAAGACAAATCAGATGTATATGAACCACCGATATTACCAGCAGGTACCTTTAATGTGGCATCGCCGCTACCATAAGTAGTTGTGAATGAACCAACACCTGTACCAGCCGCAGCGTTCAAAATTGTTACTGGAGCACTAGAGACTGGTGTTGAAGCTGTAAATGTAGGCAACGTTGAAACGTTATCGGCATCGTCAGCTTTAACAGGAGCTGTAGTGGAATCGGCCAATGATAAGCTTGCACCTTTCAAAGTAGCTCCACCGGTCGTTCCATCAGTAAATGGTGTATCCGATAGTGAAACCGTCCAACCAGTTGGTTCACCAGGGTTAGCGATTTGTAACCCACTTGAGAAACTGGTTGATGCGTAACTTGCATCGTCAGCACTTGATGCAACTGTACCAAATGCAATGCTTGGTGCAGATTTAATTGTTATAGTTCCTGGTGTAATTGTAGTTGTTGCCGTTTCTGGCGTCGTCGAGGTAGTTGGCGTGGTTGTATCAGCCTTAGCAACATAACCACCAGCACCGACTGAAACTATGCCTAAAATTGCTCCACCTATTAATAAACTATTTTTTAAAAGTTGTTTCATTATATTCTCCTCCATATCCGATATTATTTTATCGATATGAATCAGAGCCTATTATTTAAGACAGCCCCATCATCCAAGGCTCTCAGGAATGACCCCTATGGCCATCTATGAAGATTTTTCAATCTCCACACTGCAAGTTATAGAATCAATCTGGATGAGAATCAAATATTAGACTGTTAGTGTACGAAAAGTAAATTATAATAGGGGTGTGGGCCGCCTCCGGTTGTTGGTGAAACGGTAGTTCTGCACTGAGGACCGAGTCGAGCCAAGGTCTCGCCTCTCGCTTTGAAGCCTTACCAAAGACCGGTAAGTCTCCAAAGTCGCCCTGTGGTGTAACGGCTAAAGCCGTAACGCCACCTCCACTGCAGACTACCGTCTCACCAACAACCTCCGGCTAGAGTATTTTTTGAATAAATAACAGCTTATATTTTAAGTTATGATTTTAAGATAGTAATTTACCCTAATTCAAGTAAATCAACATCAACAATCAATTTTTAATGACGAATATCATTACTCGTTCAACTCAAAATATGATTATCTTTTTATTGTCCATATCTATTTATCAAACGATTAGCCCAATATCTTATATAAATATCAGAGTAAAAATAAACTAGCCTTCGGCTGGTGGAAAAATTTGAAATAGAAAAAATCAATTAGTCGGAAGGGATAAGAATATTTACCCGCTGTGGGTGTGGCGTTATGGCTTTAGCCATTACACCACCGGGCGAGTTTGGAGACTTGCGGTTTTTGCAAGGCTTCAAACCGAGGTTCGAGACCGCCCTTTGGCTCGGACCGGTCCGCATAGCAGGTAAATATTCTTATCCCTGGAGACGTTTTAGAATAATAATGATTAGAGGATGTCATTTAATATGTCGGAAATAAATTCAGATAACAAACTGATCATCAATGTTGTTAATATTATTTGGAGTTTCAATCCTAAATCCAAACAAGTTTTAGTCCTATTGGTCAAAAACTCTCTTGGCAATGACGCCGACCGTTGGGGTCTACCGGCAACTATCCTGCGTGCCGATGAAAATGCGGAAGATGCTTCTTTACGCTTGATTCGAGAAAAAATTGGCATTGAATTACCTGACTTTTACACCGAACAACTGGCTACTTTCAGTAATGTTCAACGGATTAGTGATCATCGTGAAATTGCCTTAACTTACATGACATACTTACCTTCAATGCCTGATTTGACTGCTGGATATGGTGCCAAAGACGCTGAATGGTTTAGTGTCGACTACTTGCCTGAACAATACTCATTGTCTTATCAGAATGTTCATTTCAGAACTCTAAGTGACAAAATATCGGAAAGTGAATTTTATAACAATATCGAAGAATCCCATGATAGCAACCATTTGGCTGCTGATCACGCCTTAATTCTACGTTTGGCTTTCCACAGAATTACTAATCGTCTAGATTATTTACCAACAATTTTATTGATTCTAGGCGACAGTTTTACCCTCAAACAGGCACGTGAAGTTTATGCTACTTTTTGGAAAGAACCCTCTACAAACATTGATAACTCTAACTTCCGGAAGACTCACTCCCACCTCTTCACTGAAATTGGTATGGAGCATGGTAAGAGTGGTCGTCCAGCTAAACTCTACAAACTAGTTTGATAATTTGACCTCTTAAAAGACTAATGGTAGTCTTTTTTTATGCTATTTAAGGTAACTTTTACCTTTAATAAAAATAGTAATATTTTATATAAATTATGGAGGTAAGTTTTGGATTCACAAAAAATCGAAACTACACAAAAAGGCGGCCTCAAGTTATTAATGGTTATTGGGACTGCTTGGTTATTCGATGCTGCTGATGTAGCATTATTATCATTTATCATGCCATTGATTAAGCAAGAATGGAGTTTAAGTGCCAGTCAAATCGGTTTGGTCGGTTCGATCACAACTGTTGGTATGATGATTGGTGCTTTCCTATTCGGATATTTAGCTGACCGTTTTGGTAAGAAAAACATCATGATGGTTACGCTACTAGTTTTCTCAATCAGTAATTTACTATTGGCTTTAACTACTGACGTTAACCAATTTCTACTGATTCGTTTCATTACTGGTATTGGTCTTGGGGGAGAATTACCAGTAGCATCAACTATTATTGCAGACTCATTCTCGGGGAATAAACGTTCTAGAATGCTAATTTTGGTCGACAGTTTCTGGGCTATTAGTTGGATCTTCGCATCCCTATTAGCCACACTAGTAATGCCTGCTTACGGTTGGAAATTCACTGTTATCATCACTTCTGTAACGGCGTTATACACACTAGTACTACGTCACCACTTACCTGAAGAAACTAATGTTAAAAACGATAAATTGAATCTACGTATTGCGATGAAACAAATCTGGTCACCAGAATTTCGTCGTTCAACACTTTGCTTGAGTATCCTTTGGTTCGTAATCATGTTCGTTTATTATGGACTATTCCTATGGTTGCCAAGTATTTTGATCCAACGTAACTTGTCAATTTCACGGAGTTTCTTGTACACCTTTATCACCAGTTTTGCACAATTACTTGGTTACTTCCTAGCTGCCTACTTGATGGGTAAACTTAGTCGTAAAAAAGTTTTGGCAATCTATATTATTGGTACAATCATTGGTGCATTCCTCTTTGGTACAGCCCAAACTGAAGCAATGGTTCTTATCAGTGGTTGTCTATTATCATTCTTCACACTTGGTGCTTGGGGAATTATGATTGCCCTAACACCAACACAATATCCAATTGAATTACGTGGTATGGGTATTGGTTTCACTCAAGCAATTGGTCGTATCGGAGCTACTATTGGACCTTACCTAATTGGTTTCTCATTGGGCATTGGAATCAACACAACGATGATTTTCTTCTACTTCATCTTGGCTCTAGTTATCGGTATCGCCGTTCTTACTTTTGGAATGATCGACACAGATAGAAAATAATACTTCAACTCAGTTCAACTACTAAATAATAAAATCCGTGTAATCAATTTTACGATTACACGGATTTTTTTGGTTATATTTTTAAATGTAGTGACTAAAAGAATGCCTTGCTGACAATAATTGTAAACCCTATTAAGGCTCACTTCAAAGTTAAAACTAATTTTCTGATTTCGTCTCGAACTCGTCTAAATTCATTTAACTTTTCCTCTTCAGTACCAGTAGCAGCGGCAGGATCTGGCAATGACCAATGCAATTTTTTCACAGTTGGTGGCGTCATTGGACATTTATCACGGGCATCTCCACAAAGGGTTACCACCAAATTACAACTATTAAGATATTCCGTATCAATCAATTTAGAACTCTGATTGGAAATATCAACTCCAACTTCTGCCATAACTTTTACTGCCTTGGGATTCAAGCCATGCATTTCAACACCAGCACTGGCAACCTCCCAGTCATCCCCTAATATTATATGGCCAAAGCCTTCTGCCATTTGACTGCGACAAGAATTACCAGTACATAAGAAATAGATTTTTTTCATAAAGTTTTTCCCCATATCATTGATATTGCTGATACTACACTATCCTCAACTGAATATCTATTTCTAAGTTTAAAAGATGTTCCTAAATCTTTTTGATTATAGTGCTGCTGTTTCAGGATGATCTTTTGTCAAATGTTCAATTCTTCCATCGACTTTAAAATACTTTTCAATCAAGTCTTTCAACTCAATAACAGCCTCATTGGCACGTTTTGCTTGCTCTTCATTGATAGCTTCAATAACTAAAACGGAATCAGTTGTATCCTCTGTCAACATAGTTCTTTGAGCTTCTCGCCAATTAAAACAACGACAAATTGCACCGGTATTATCGTAGTAAATAATCTCACCTGGCAATGCAGGAGCATCTTCGGTAGCACCTAATGGTTTAAACCCTTCGCCACCTTTGGCTGCACCTAAATGCATGTCACCATCGAAAGCATTGATATTTTCGCCACCACAGGGAACCCCATATTTCAATGAAACACTGTTGTAGATATCAACTAGTGGATTGATAGGTGAAAATTCACGTCCTTGGCTTACCCGTTTTAATAAGGCTTCAATTGATGAACGTGCACCTTTTTTAGTCTTAAACTGACGGAAAGCTTGGCGCCATTCATCAACGACTTCGTTATCTTTAAATGATTCATTGGTGATGAATTTTTCTGATTCTTTTGAAGCATCATTCAATAATTTAGCGAAGTAAGGATCATCTTTCTCATCAACATGATTGTCGATGCCGTGAATTACTAATGTGCTGATTTGTGCTTCAGGGAATAACTCCCAAAGTTTTTCATCTACTACTACTTTTGTCATATTATTTTTCCAATTCCTTTTTTAAAATGTAATCTGTCTGTGTTGATGTTCCCATAACAAATTTGTGTGAACTGTAATGTTCAAATCCCATTGCTTGATAAAATTTTTGAGCTGATAAATTATTTTCCCAAACACCTAACCAAACTCTTGGCTTCTTCAATGCTTGTGCACGTTCAATAGCCAATTTCATCAACATCTTGCCCAATCCTAGACGTTTGAAAGGTACGCGAATATAAATACGTTGAACTTCCAAGAAACTGTCATCCATCGGTTCACTCTGTGCATCTAAAATATTAACCTTTAAATATCCTGCTAATTGTTCGTCAACATATAAGAAATAAAATTCTGAATTTTTATTAGTTAATTCTTGTCGTAAAATATCCAAATTATATGCATCATCAATATATGCTTTCAGATTTTCCGGCGTATTGTATGGTTTAAATGTGTCAGTATATGTTTCAGCACTGAGTTTTTGTAAAGTTTTTAAATCGTCTTCAGTACATCTTTTTATTGTTGTTGCCATTAATATATCCGCTTATTACCCTTCTTCATATATTCCCAATTCTCTGAAATATTGCCTTCAACTACTTCCAAAAGCTTAAAAATCTGCTTTCGTTCGCTGGGTGACAATCCCTTTAAAGCAACTTCATTGGAATAATGTTCCTCTCGATAAAGTATCGGATAAGTTTCCTCACCCTTTTTTGTCACATAAAGTTTTTTCTCTTTTTTATTATCTTCGGATTGTTTTCTAACGATAAATTCATTTGTTTCTAACTTTTTAATTGCTCGTGCTGCTGTTGTGCGGTCGACTTTAATCATTTCAGCAACTTTTTCCTGAATAATCCCAGGATGTTCATAAATTCTCGCTAAGTAAATATACTGCCCCTTAGTTAAATCGTATTTTTTGAATTCAATATTACTGATTGAATCAAGCGACCGTGCAATTACACCGATTGATCTCAAAATGTCCGCCACATCTATGCCTCTCTTTCAAACAAAATGTATTGTACAATTATTTTGTTGTATTTGCAACAAAAACTAGACTAAAAAAACTGACATTCACCGAAGCGAATGCCAGCCAGAATTAATCTTTTCTATTCAACTTTAATTGATGGCATAACCAACATTATGTGCAAATTGGTCAATTTGTTCCATATATTCCTTACCATTATCTAGTTGTGTTACGGTCTTTTGAACTTTACGATCATCACGTAATCTACCAAATAGGTATTGGAAAGAATAATTCTTATTCAACAAATTATATGTCTTTAGAACAAAATCTTTAGAATAATCCTCTTTATCCAAATCCTTTGCATTATTAATATCGGTATATAGCTCCGATAAAATTCTCTTTGCCTCAGTATTGTCATTTAGTTTCATCAATACACACCACCTAATTAATTATTAAAACCACACAGGTTCCACACTTATGAAAGCGTTTACTCTTATGCCTGTGTACTCATTATATAACTTATGGCTGTAAATTTCACTTAAATGCCAAATATCTCTAAATTAATTATTTTCTGTATTAAAATTATGTTTTAATTGTGGCCAGATCCACTTGTCAGATGCTGCGATTAGGACTCCATTAAAAATAAATGAGAAAACCGTACCCACATTGACTGAGTAGACATTTCGAATAGCAATACCGGCTACAATAATAATTATAATTGGTGGAATAAAATCGATCAGTTGAGCGGCAGTTGAATTTCCTTTTAAATACATAAAACGTAGAATATTTGTCGTATCATCATTCGGATGCATGACAATATTAGCTCGTTGATACAGTGAAATAGCCACACAGAAAAACACGACACCCAAACAGGATAAAAATACTCGAACCAAAACGGGCAGATTTGGCACTCCAATACTATTTAAAAGATTAGTAAAAATATTAACAAAATAACTGAAGAACATGACGTAAAGAACTTCACCAATCAATCTTCGACTATCAAAACGTTTGATTAGAAATTGGTTAGTAATGGCATTAATTACTCCAATGATAAATAGTAGTAATCCAGTATTCCAACCAAACCATTTAGTCATATTTACAGCTCCGGCAGTCCACAAGCCGCTACCCATATTGGCAGAAATACATAAGCCATTTCCAAAGGCATTTAGAACTAAACCAGATATCAGTCCAACGATTCTAGTTTGTATTGAATTTTTGATACGATCACCCTTTCTCAATGATGATTATGTTACAACAAAACAAGGTCTGGATACAAAAAAGGTTGAGCCATTAACTCAACCGATGTGTCTGTACCGCCAAAGGGTGGCAGTAATATAGCCTGCTATGTGACCGGTTCGAGCCAAAGTACGGTCTCGAGCCTCGATTTTGAGCTTCGCCAAGTACGCGAATCTCAAAATACGTCAGTGGTGTAAGAGCAGAGATACACTGCTCTAACGCCACTCTCACAGCTGTCTATATTACTGCCACCCTTCAGCTAATCTTTTATTTTAAAATAAAATTTGAATGGTAATAATTTAGTGAACTACTTCAACAGTCCTTTATCTTCAAGATAATCACGCGCAACCTTAGAAGATTTTTCATGTTTAACGGTAACTAGATAGTTCATCTTCTGCATATCTGATTCACTGATTTTTCCAGCTAGCTTATCCAGTGTTTTTTTAACTTCAGGATGTGCCATCGCAAACTTCTCGGTCATTAATGGTGCTCCCTGATATGGTGGGAAATGGTTCTTGTCATCCTTGAGCACAACTAGATTGTATTCCTTAACTTCTGGGTCGGTTGTATAACCATCAACTAGGTTGACCTTGCCATTGGCAATTGCCTTGTAACGAATTGAAGGTTCCATCGTCTTAGCACTGGCAATATCCAATCCATAAGCCTTTTTAACACCTGGAAATCCATCATTTTGTTGATAGAAATCAGGATCAAAACCGGCATGTAACCTATGTTCAACTTTCTTCAAATCACTAATAGTTTTTAAATTATATTTCTTAGCGAAACTTTGCGTAACAGCTAAATCATAGCCATTTTGATACTTCATTGGTGCCAAATATTCCATATTGGCATCTTTTTTCATCAACTTACGGGCAACTTGATACGTTTTCTCAGGATTATGACTAACCTTCTGATTAGTTTTAACCAGTGCCTGCAAAACTGTCCCCGTAAATTCTGGATAAATATCAATTGAACCTGACTGCAAAGCCTTGTATAAGAAAGTCGTACCACCAAAATTAGGTTTCAAAGAAACTTTCATATTTGGATGATCCTCTTCAATTAATTCCTTATACATGTTAATTAAAATCTCCGGTTCGCTCCCCATCTTACCAGCAATCGTGACATTAACTGGCGGTTTAACGATACTACGGTAGCCAGCGAATCCACCAAACAAGACAATTAACGTTGCGAAGAGAATTCCCATTTTTCGTAATGATAATTTAGAAATGGCTTTGATCAATGCACTGAAAATCAATGTCAAAACAGCTGACAATATGGCACCAATCAATAATAGAGCATTATTATTTGTTTCAATACCTAGCAAAATATATGTACCTAAACCACCAGCACCAATCAATGCGGCCAATGTAGCGGTACCAATAATCATGACCATCGCAATTCTGATACCAGAAATAATCATCGGCATAGCTAACGGTATTTGAAATTTAACTAATTTCTTAGCCCTTGATAATCCAAAAGCTTCTGCGGCTTCGTCTAAATCGGGATCAATAGTTGTCAATCCCGAATAAGTGTTTTGGAAAATTGGCATCACCGCATAAACAACTAAAGCGATAATTGCGGGCACTGTTCCAATTCCGACCATTGGAATCAAAATACCTAACAACGCCAAACTTGGAATCGTTTGTAAAATACTCGTTATTTGTAAAATCACTTCAGCTATTCGTTTATGCGTCATTAAGACAATTGCCAAAGGAATAGCAATAATTGCTGCAATAAATAGTGAAATCAATGAAATGGAAATATGTTGCCCTAGAGCGGACCAAATTTCACCGCCCTGAGTCTGTAAAATATGAATTATCGAGCTCACTATTTCTCACCTTCCTTTGCCAAGAAGTCCAGTAGATCAGAATTAGTCAGTTGGTAATTGTTACCATCATTATCAAAAACTACTACTCCAGCATTAACTTTCAACTCAGTTGCTAATCGAGTGAGGGAATCTTCTTTCAACAAAGTTGAATTAATTTCAGTATCGATTTTTTGTCCAAATCCGGCATCAACAATTTCACCAACAGTCGATGGACCATTTTTTTCAATTTGGAAGAACCCTTTGACGAAATCGTTCTTAGGATGATTCAAAATATCGTCACGATTACCAATCTGTTCCAAATTACCCTTACTCAAAACAGCAATTGTATTTCCTAAACGAATGGCTTCGTGCATATCATGTGTAACAAAAATAAAGGTCGTCTTCAGTTCCCGATGCAATTTCAAAACCAAATCTTGTAATTGTGTTCGAGAAATCGGATCCAAGGCACTAAAAGGTTCGTCCATTAACACAGTCTTAGGACTAGTAGCTAAGGCACGAATGATTCCCACTCGTTGTTGTTCACCACCAGAAAGTTCATGTGGCAAGCGCTTAGCATACTTCTCAGGATCAAGTCCTACCTTCTTTAAAAGGTCCCAAGCAACTTGTTTACGTTTATCCTTAGACCATCGTAATGAATCAGGTTGAATCGTAATGTTCTCTTCAATTGTTAAATTAGGAAATAAAGCAATATTCTGCAAAACATAGCCCATATTTAAACGCATTTTCCGTAAATCATATGTATCAATATTTTTTCCATCAATTAAAATTTGTCCTGATGTTGGCTTGATCAATCGATTAATCATTTTTAAAGTGGTAGTTTTTCCGCTACCACTTGTTCCAACCATCACAAAAAAATCCCCATCCTTGATTTCTAGGTTCAAATCCTCAATGGCAGAATTAGTATCATCATATTTCTTATAGACGTGATCAAACTTTATCATAACAAATCTCTTTCTTGTAACTTTTTAAGTGACACGAACAGTAACATGAATAATATAAAGTAATCGTAATACTGTGTCAAACAATACGCACAGTACATAATTAATTGACTAATTCATTAAATCCAATTAAGATAGTACCTGTAAAACTAAAAGTTACACATATGAGGTATTAAAAATGAGAGTTTCTACTCGTTTCAGTGATTCAGTTCACATCCTAGCATTCATCGAAATCTATCAAGACCAAAGGCTGTCTAGTGAATTAATTGCTAGTAGCATCGAAACTTCCCCAGTTGTCGTTCGTCGTTTGATGGGTGTTCTTCGCGAAAACGGCTTAATTGCAACTAAGAAAGGTACAGCTGAACCGAAATTATCTAAGTCTCCTGACGAGATTACTTTATTAGATGTTTATTTGGCTACCGAGGGTGATAAACAACTGTTTACACTTGACACTAATACCAATCCTGACTGTATCGTAGGTGGAAATATTCAGAAAGTTTTGGGCGCTTACTATGAAGATGCTAAAATGGCAGCTTTGAGAAAATTCAATAATGTATCGTTACAAGATATCATTGAAACTATTTTAGTCGAACAAAAAGCAAAAGAGCATAACGTCGGATAACGTTATGCTCTTTCTTATCTCTGATATTTTTCCATTAAAAATTCTTTCAAAGGTGTAGCTGGACGTCCCATTATCACTTGATAATCGGAACTAATATCATCCAACAATCCCCGTCCACCGGCATCATACATTGATGACAACATATGACCTTCGTTACCTTCATTATAAATTTCCGAAAATTCATCCAAACTAACTGGTTGATAGCCAATTGTTGACCCAGATACTTCTGATAAAACTTCTGCCAATTGTGGCATTGTGTAATTACGATCTTGGGTCAAAGTATAAATTTTCTCATCGATTAATAACTCTTTAGTAGCTGCTACTTTGGCAAAAGCCTTAGAGCTATCTTCCAAACTGATAAATGACAAAGCTTGGTCTTTCATAGGATAAATAACATTCTTAAGTTCAATCAATTCCGGTAAATATGGCACCAACGGATCGGCATACAAAGCATTCTTAACGATTGTATAATGTAGTCCACTTGATGCTAATCTTCTTGGCAAATAACCATAGAATGCCGATAAATCAAATGGATTGTTAGCTTGGTCAGCGATGAACCCCATTGCCAAAACATGTCCAACCTTTGCCTTTTGAGCTGCTTTAATCACATTCTCCAACTCACTAACACGACTAAAACTGTCATGACTTTTACTTGGAATGTAGATCAGAACATCCTTATCAGTAAAAGCACTAACCAGCGTACTTTCCTTCATAAAATCAATTGCGACAACATTTGCGCCAGTATCTGCAATATGCTTGGCTTTAGCTACCGTATGCACTCCAGCAGTTACAGCATTGCTAGGTACAAGTTTGATTAGTTCGTTAAAAACTTGACTACCTAAATGACCTGTTGCTCCAGTAATTAAATAATTCATTTTGACTACCTCCTTGTTTGCAAAATACATGTTACTTCAATTGTTACAAGTAGTCAATAATTTAATTTCTTCTTTTATCACAAATGCTCTTTCATAACTAATATAATAAAAGAAATAGATTATGGAGGGATTTCTAATGCAAAAAATCATTATCGATCAAGAATTTTGGGATATCTTCCCCGATGTCGAAATTGCCGTTATGACGGCTAAAGGTGTCGACAATCATAACGATGCAAACGTACCAAATGACCTAATTCAACACGCCAATGAAGTTGCCAAAAAGTGGGTTCCAGACGATCCTATCAGCGTTAATCCAGTGGTCAAAGCCTGGCGTGATGCCTATCGAAAATTCAAAACTAAGAAAGGTGCTCGTAACGCTGTTGAGAATCTTTTGAAACGTGCTAAGAATGACAAAGGTGTTGGTAACATCAATCCGATCGTTGACGTTTACAATTCAGTTTCTCTCGAGTATGCCTTCCCTATCGCTGCTGAGGATTTGGATAAGATTGCTGGGGACGTTCATCTAACAGTTGCTAAAGGCGGAGAAAATTTCACTCCGATTGGTGAAGATGAAGTGGAAGAAGCTTTGCCTGGCGAAGTCGTCTACCGTGATGATAAAGATATTATCTCTCGTTGTTGGGCTTGGCGTGACAGTGCTCGTGTGGCTGATACTGATAGCACCAAGAATCTGCTCTTTTATATGGAAAACATTCAACCTGACAGAAAAGCTGACCATTTAGCTGCTGCCGAAGCATTGAAGACAAGGTTTCACGATTATTTGAATATTGATATCAATGATATAACAATGCTTAACAAAGATAATAGAGAATTTGTATTTGCTAAGTAAGCTGAAAAAAGAAGGATCAGTAATTTAATTACTAATCCTTCTTTTTATTTACCACTGTTCATGATTCCAAAGTCTGCCGTCGACTTCACCTTTTAGTTGTTCTGAACGCCGATTCTGTTCTTGAACAACTTTTTTCATTGCAGCTAAAAAGGCTCGGTTTTCATAAGCTTGTTGTTTCTTAGATAGGTCATCAACTTGTTTTTCCAGCCAAATTCCATTTTCATTATCATCCATGCTTACTCATCCTCCCCTTGCTTGATCAAGCCAATAGTACTCTTCAATTGTTCCAAGTCTTCGCGGCGTTGGATAAACGTATTTAAAATTGTTTCACATTCAGCACAGCTAGTATCGTTAAAGTTCTTAAAACGGTCAGTAAATTCTCTTTCAAACCATTTTTGACGGCTGCTGAGCGTATCTGGATACTCTTGTGTCAGGTAACGTTGATAATCGATCAATAATTGCATCTGCTCCTGGTCATTCAAATAACCAAACTGAGCTATCGTAAAGGTTGGCAAAATCTGCATTTTTGCACGATCAGCTATAGCGCGATATGGAGCCATAATTTCGTCAATCGTAATATTCTCACTGCCACCACGACGGAATTCTTTCAATGGCATACCAGTACTTACGACAATTCCAAACTCTTTGTCACCTAAATTATCGTCGCCATCGCCGTAAACAAAATTACGTGTCAGTACTTTGTCTTCCCAGCGCTTAAGTCCTTCTGGGGCAGCGTACCAATAGAGGGGGAATTGAAAAATTATTCGGTCGCTATCACGTAGCAACGCCTGTTCTTTATTAATATCGATTTTTGTTAATTCCTCGACATGATGCCAAGTAACATCTTGTAGTTTTGCACCTTGCATCAAAAATTGTTGTGTCTGAGAATTATTAATCTCTGGGTGTGAAACTATTATTAAAGTCTTCAACATTAACATCTCCGATCACTAATAGGATAGCAAAAAAAGCCAAATCTTTAAACCAAACAAAACTGCACAATGATATAATTTAAAAGATAGGCCGTCTCCAGGACTGAGAACATTGACCTGCTATGCGGACCGGCCCGAGCCACAGTACGGTCTCGAACCTCGGTTTGAAGCCTTACCACAGACCGGTAAGTCTCCAAACACGCCCGGTGGTGTAATGGCTAAAGCCATAACGCCACACCCACAGCGGGTGAATGTTCTCAGTCCTTCCGACTTATTTATTGCAAATAATTAAATAGATTATTTAAGTCCTAAAACAATACATTAGCATTAATTACCATATACACAGTTGTTAGTCGAGAACCTATTACAAATATCTCATGGCCAATGAATTAATTGAACGGAACTACATTTGAATACTTTTACATTCAATTAATAACAATTAATTTAGTCGTAAGAGCTGGGAAATATTTGTGTGCCGTGGTAGTGGTATAAGTATGGGAGGAATCTCCCATACTTATACCACCGGACGTGTTTGGAGACTTAACGAACCTTGTCAAGGCTTCAAACCGAGGTTCGAGACCGCCTTTTGGCTCGGACCGTTCCGCACAGCTTGTGAATATTTCCCAGCTCTGGAGACGGGATATTTAACTAACACCAAACGTACTATATTTATTAATTTATCCAATAAATAATTAAGTAAATAATTAAATATTTCAATCTGTAAATAGAATTTAGTGAGGAGAAAAAGTCGTGGAAAAATATTATATTGTTGATAGTTCTATTCTTCCTGAATCCTTTGATCGGGTAATCAAAGCACGGAATTTGCTTGAAACTAGAAAAGTTCATAACGTTAGCGAAGCGGTTAAAGAAGTTGGTATTAGCCGTGGTACATACTATAAATATAAGGATTTAGTTTTCCTACCTGACGAAGATATGACTGACCGTAAAGCTGTTATATCGATGATGTTGCATCATGAACAAGGCATCCTTTCCAAAGTATTAGTAGATATTTCCGAATCTAACGCCAGTATTTTGACCATTAATCAAAATATTCCTATTCATAACATCGCTACCGTTGTGATTTCACTCGATATTAGTCACTTAAATGGCACGATTGACGATCTTATTGATAAATTAAAGTTATCTGACTTTGTTGACAACGTTCGTCTAATTTCAATCGAATAATATACTAAAAAATCCCTTAAATCACGTTAAATGATTTAGGGATTTTTATTTTGGCCAAGCAATATACATGGCAAGTAGGACATTCAGTGTACCGATAAAATAAAAGAATTTTGCTGCCTTACTGTTTTGAACGTGGCCGCCAAACTTAAATAGCAACAGTCCTAGGATGAAAACTGATGTCATTAATAAAAAATTCATTTTGTCACCTATTTTTTCGATTTATTGTTTTCAATGTATTACTCTAAAGAAAAAATGTGACGAAATAATGAATTTGTTATGTAATTAAATGTACTTTTCAAAGTTGCCAGCTCCAGGACTGAGAATATTCATCTGCTATGCGGACCGGCTCGAGCCAAAGTTCGGTCTCGAACCTCGGTTTGAAGCCTTACCAAAAACCGGTAAGTCTCCAAACACGCCCGGTGGTGTAAGAGCTAAAGCTCTAACGCCACACCCACAGCGGGTAAATATTCTCATTCCTTCCGCCTATTTTTATACTCTGGACAATAATAAACCTAATTCTAATTTTTCTTGTTTGAACCTCTCACCCACAAGAAATGCTCAATATCATGTAAAACTTTAGGATTTCTCCTTGTTAAAGCACTGTGTTCTGCTCTTGGTCCTGTAAATATCCGAGATTCATATGACTGATGTGGTCCCTTAAATACTCGGCGTAACGATTTGGCTGATGAAACTGGCACTGCTTTATCAAAATGATCTTCTGGACTGAGTTGTCCCATAATATTCAATTCTCTAATATGAAGGTTTCGAATTGTTGAATTCGGTTCGACGTATGAATTGAAATCTTTATTCAACTGGTTAGAATAGCGCCAATCGTTGCGACGATATATGTCTCGATTCAATACTTGCATTGGAGCAGCAATATTTACTAAGGAATCAATCTGAGGTTGGTTCTTTTTTTGACTGTAATTTTCTAAATAATACATAACGGCGTTATTACCCCATGAATGGGCTACCGCATTAAAACGTGTGACTCCGTACTGCTTGTGCAAAACTTTTAAAATTGAATCAATCCACATTGCGGTATGATGATAATCTGATTCATGATTGTTTTCGAATAATACTTGAATCTCGGGATTCCTAGCTTTCTGCAGCCAAGTTCCGTATGTTTTAACTTTTCCTTTGGGCGTTACAACGATGGTTAATGTTCTTGTAGCGAAGCCATCGCGCTGTGATTGGTCAATTAAGTAGTCCATTGAATGTGCTGTACCGCCAAAGCCATGGAAAAATAACGTTGGCATTTGTCGTTTGGAACTAGCGGAAACATTCTGTTCAGTCGTATAACCAACAATAATTGCCACAAATAGTAATAAAAGCCATTTAATTTTTTTCATAAATTCACCAAAATTTGATTTATTACCAAAGTTTAAAACAAATAAAACCATAGTCAACAAAAAAAGACTTGAGCAATTTCCCCAAGTCCCTTATTCCAAACTTTATTAAATTAAAGGTTCTGTCCTTTTTCCCAAGTTGTCTTAGAAAGCATCAAGCCTTTTTTAACAATTTCATCAAACAATTTATGTGTTCGACTTGAAATTTTGCCTGCTGTCTTCATGTTACTTTCAGTTAGGAATCCAGCAACGTCGTCGTTGAAACCATCAATAACTTGATCAGTGATTTCCAAACGTTGACGACCATATGATTGACATCCCTCTAAGTAGGCATGAATCATATCTGAGTATTCGTGATAATGTGGTTCAATCATAACTGATAATGTCTTCTCTAACCAATAAACATTATTGATATCAACATCATTCGTTGTATTCTTGTAGTCTTCTGGAGTGTCTTTAATATTTGTATAGAAAGGCACGTATGGACTGTATGCAAAGAATCCTAATGACAACCATTGTACAGCAGCGTGATTTTCGTCAACATCATTTCTAATTTGAAGAATTGATGAAGCTTGATTACGGTCCATAGCGATTGAACGGAACTGACGTTGTTCAGCAGCTGTTCCGGAAGCAAATGTTCCGAATGGATCATACTTGGTACCGTTATAGTGTGATGATAGGAAGTTTTCAACATCTTCAATTGCCAATTTCTTACTTGGTTTTCTAACCATTGGCATATCTTGAGCAGTTGGTTCCTGTTCAATTTCTGGATTGAATAACTTTTGACCATACCATGTACGAGGTGTGTTGTAATAAGCATCGGCTTCACTTTGAGTACCGAAAATCTCACGGAAGTTAAAGTGTCCTGGTTGAGGATTTAAATGATGCTTTTCTACAAATTCAACTAAATCAGTCGCAACCAAGAAGTTATCAGTATCATTAGCATCAACTTCTTGCATAACGGTCTGGTTAGGTACGATAGCGTACGTATCTTCAGGCAAACGCATTGCAGCCCAGTGGTGACCACCAGCGGTTTCTAATAACCAAATTTCATCTTTATCATTAAAGGCGATACTGTTGCATTCACCAGTACCATATTTTTCTAGCAAAGCACCTAAACGAATGGCACCTTCCTTAGCAGTTTTGACGTATGGCAAGACCAAAGTCAACATTGCCTCTTCATCGACACCATCATGAACTAGTGGATCATAGCCTAAAACTCGAGCATTAGTTGCGGTAGTTTCAGTTGAACTCATACCGACGTTATACTCGTTGATACCAGCTTCTTCATACTGTCCATCACTTTGGTCAGCCTGTGGTGTAGCGGTGTAACGATAAGCGTGATCAGGTAGCGGCACTTTAACACCAGTAGTTATAGAAACATAAAAAGCATCTTTTTGATCTTTTGCTTCATGAGCAACAAATTTAATCGGATTGATTGGACCATAACCGTCTTCATTACGGGCGACAATAGTGGAACCATCCATACTAGCGGCTTTACCAACTAGAATTTCAGTACAATCGGAACTTGTATTTTTCATTTACGTTCACTCCCTCTTTGATATCAAGTATAGGATTAAACTCCTTTATAAGCCAGTGAGTTTATTAGAAATTTTATAATTTTTATAAACTACATGGCCTTGATTTCAGCAGAAACATGGTCAATAAATGATTGTGCAATTGGTGTCAGTTGACGGTTCTTCCGATAAATAAAAGTATGACCCGGATGACAGATTAGATCAAACGGTATTCATAATATTATGACAGCGGCATTATTACTATTACTAATTGTGACCATCCTATTGATAGCCATATATTGTAAAGATTTTGCCAAAGTTACTAAAACTAAGGATGCTTAGAATGGAACAAAGTATGGTTAATTTCCAATCATGCTTTGTTCTTTTTCTGTCTTGTCGAAATTCAAACTCAAGAATATACTGACCATAATGTAGATTTAAGGAGGATCACGATGACTAAAACAATTATGTTAGCTTGCGCTGGAGGTATGTCCAGCTCTCTGTTAGTAACAAAGATGACCAAAGCAGCGAAGAAAGAAAATATCGACGTTAATATTTTTGCCACAAATAGCTCGGCAATTCCCCAAGAGGCAAAGCTCCACCATCCTTCCGTAATCTTACTTGGTCCACAAATTAAATTCCTATTCAATAACATAATCAAGGAAGTCAACGTTCCAATGGAAGTTATCGATATGAAAGATTACGGAACCATGAATGGAGAAAATGTGTTGCATCAAGCTTTATCTTTAATGAAAAATTGAGGGTTGAATATTAGAACTTTATATAAACGACTTTATATAAACATTTAATTATAAAGTAGTCGGAAGAGCTGAGAGTATTCATATGCTGCAAAAGTGGCGTTGTGGCTTTAGCCACTTACACCACCGGACGTGTTGGAGACTTTTCGGTCTTTGAAAAGGCTTCAACCGAGGGCCGAGACCGTATTTTGGCTCGGACCGTGCCGTGTAGCATATGAATACTCTCAGCTCTGGAGACGGCAACAAAAAAAGACCTGATATATTATCAAGTCTTTTTTTAAACAGATTTATCTTGTATTAAAGTACTTCAACAGATGCTGTTGTAACACCGTATGAAGGAATTTGGTTATTTGGCATAGCAACGTCTAATTGGTTAGGGTTACTGTATGCAAATGTACCTGTATCGTTAACTGTTCTGATCAATACTGTACCGTCAGAAAGTGTAATCTTAAGAGTTGTACCCTTAGGGAATACTGAAAGGTTAGCAGCAACACCGCTATAACCCATGTTTGAACCTAGTACAGCTGGATCATAGAAAGAAATCTTGAATGTTCCTTGTGATGTACCAGTTTGAGTTGTAGCTTGTGTAGAAGCAGTTTGTGTTTGTGCTGGTGCTGGTGCTTGTACTTGTGTAGCTTGTTGTGCAGGAGCTTGGTAACTTGTATCTTCAGCAGCTGCTTGTGTTGTTGATGGTTGTTGTGTAGCAACTTGTGTTGTTGCACCTGGCAATGTAACTGTTTCACCTGGGAAAATTAAGTCAAATCCACCGATTTCACGGCCATTTGCTTGTTCTAGTTCAGCGATTGTTACGCCAGCGTTAGCAGCGATATCTTTATAAGTATCCCCTGCTTCAACTTGAACATGGTGATTGTCGAGAATTACTGCAGCTTGAGCAGTCTTAGTTGATGCTGCGATTGCTGTTAATGCCATAGTACTTACTAAAGCGATTGATAAAACTTTTTTCATGAATTGATTACATCCTTATATTTAAAGTATTTTGTCTAGCCCTCATTTGCTATGTTGCATATACTAACAGGGTTTTATTACACAACAACGTCTGTATAATTACAAAAAAGCCATTTTCTGTAATCTTAGTAATGTAAATGAAACAAATGTTCGTTTATTCGTTGGTGTGTAAGCAATCATAAAGTTATAAAATTAAACATAATTAATGACTTATTCTGAAAGTTTTTAGTTATTTTATTAGCGTTTTTGTTATAAATAGATTAAAAATAGAGCCATAAACCCTAACAAATTAGGATTTATGGCTCTCTTTTAGCGTAAATATATATTTAAAGATTAAAGTTTTATTTAAGTGGTCCGTCTCCAGAGCTGAGAGTATTCATCTGCTGCACGACATATGAATACTCTCAGCTCTTCCAACTAGTTTGTTTCTGTGATAACAACTGAATAAGCAACTGTTATGCCTGCTGTAACAACGTTTATACTGAGTTATTACTTTTCAATGCCTAGGTAAATGCCAAAAACACAGAATTCCAAATACATATGCAGATAATTTTCACCTAGTCGGTTGAAAATCATAATTATAACTATATTTTCATAATATTAAATTAATCGCTATGTCTCTTTTGAAACTCAGCTATTTCTTTATACTCTGGTTCCAACACCTCTGACAAGCGGATCCAGATTGGCAATAACTCTCGATAAACTTCAAAATTCTGCTCATTTGGTTGGTGGACGTGCGTTACTCCTATCATATCTTTGACTTCCGACAAGTCATCAACATAACCTAAAGCATACATCCCCAATACTGCTGCACCTAAACATGAACTTTCGAAACTTTCTGGTATCGTCACTGGTTGTTCAAAAATATCAGCCAAAAGTTGACGCCACAATGATGATCTGGCAAATCCTCCAGTTGCTTGAATGCTCTTTGGCTTACCCGTGATTTTCTCAATCGTTAACATGACAACGTATAGATTGTAGACGATACCTTCCAATGCTGCTCTGACCATATGGGCACGAGTGTGTTTTCTTGTTAGGCCAAAGAATGACCCCCTTGCATAAGCATCCCAAATTGGAGCTCGTTCACCACCTAAATATGGATGGAACAGTAATCCGTCTGAACCAGCGGGTATTTTCTCAGCAATTTGCGTCAAAATATCATAGGTAGAAACTTGCATCTGCTCGGCCGTAATTCGTTCTGGCGCAAACAATTGATCTTTGACCCAACGAAAGACAATGCCACCATTATTAACTGGTCCACCAACGACCCACTTATCCTTGGTTAATGCATAACAGAACAATTTCCCATCAGGGTCTACTACTGGCTTATCAACTACGACACGAACTGCCCCACTCGTTCCAATTGTAACTGCCACAACTCCGGGATCAATCGCATTAACACCTAAATTGGACAATACTCCGTCACTGGCTCCAAAAATAAATGGTGTGTTAGCTGAAATCCCCAACAAATTACCAAACTTTGGATCAATACCTGTTATTTGAGCAGTTGGTTCAACTAATTTTGGTAATTGTTCTCGTGAAATTTGTAATAAATCTAATGCTTGTGGCTCCCAGTCTAAATTGAAGATATTGAACATTCCAGTAGCTGAAGCGATTGAATAATCCATTTTATATACTCCGAATAAACGGAAGAAAATATATGTTTTTAAGTCGATAAACTTTTTAGCTTGTTTGAATAATTCTGGTTTTTCATTACGTAGCCAAAGGATTTTTGATAAAGGAGCCATTGGATGAATTGGTGTACCAGTTTTAGCGTAGATTTCTGCACCCAGACCGTTGTTCTTCAACTCTTCACTATATTTGGCAGCACGATTGTCAGCCCAAGTAATTGCTCGAGTCAATGGCTGGTCTGCTTGGTCCATTAAAATCAAACTATGCATGGCGCAAGAGAAAGAAACGCCTTTGATATCAGTTGGTTGAGCTTTACTCTTCTGAATCGTTTGTCCCATGACTGCAACAACGGCATCTAAAATATCGTCTGGATCTTCCTCGGCCATATCAGGCACATCTTGATACAATTTATAACCAGCATTAGCATAGGCAATTACTTTACCTTTCATATCGTAAAGAACAGCCTTGGTACTAGTCGTGCCAATATCGACTCCAAGCATATAATCCATAACCAAAAAACTCCTTATTATATAGTAGAAACACGTTCTAATTGTAAACAGCGAGTAAAAAAGAGTCCACCCTTTCGGACAAACTCATATTATTTGTTTAAGTTATTCCACTCGTCACGAAGAATCCCATATTTAACAGAATCATAATAGCGATTATTGTAATAGCGCACCTGACGCACACAAGCTTCCTGCTTCATTCCTACTTTTTCAGCAACGTGCATCATCCGTGGATTTCCAGACCATGTGGTTAAACCAATATGTGGCAAATCATAGATTCCAAATAAATAGTCGATAAATAGCTTCAAAGCCTTGGTACCGATATGTTCATCCCATAAATCATCACGGTAAACGATAATTCCCATATCAAGCCAACGCTCCAACTTGCCATCTTCAAAACCAGCCCCAACGGAACCAACTATTTTATCATCAAACGTTATTAACAAATGATTTTTATTATGAATCCAATTACGATAGGCAATCACACTAACGAATTCTTCCTTGCTTGGCAAAACATTATGAAAATAAGGTCCATTATACTTCGCCCACTCAGGATCCGGATTACTGTATGCTATCTCCCAGAACTCTTCCACCTCTTCTGGTTGAGCCGGTCTGATTTTAACTTCAGCCATTAATTTACCTCCAGAATAAAACACTTACTTTGATTATACGATAAATAATTAAAATGAAATAAATATAAAAATATTCTTAAACAATTTATACGGTACTGTTCAAGGATGCCGTTTCCAGAGCTGAGAGTATTCATCTGCTGATCGAGTAGGAGGTATCTCACGATACCGACCTCTCACACCACCGTACGTACGGTTCCGTATACGGCGGTTCATTAATTTAAGCATTTTGCAAAGACTGGAGTCTTTTGGTCATGTCTATTAGGCCAAAAGATTCTAGCTTTTTCTTGCTTAGGGCGTGTTGCACCACACTGCTGTGCGCTGTTCGCCAGTATCCTTTACTGGAGTTTGCACAGATAAACGCTTGACGCCGTGTCACGCCTAATTTAACCAACTTCCTATACTTTGCTTTGGGTCTTTTCCATGACTTCCAAATATATTGTCTAATACGTGCTCGCAACCAAGAATCAAGTTTTCTGATAAAATCCTTCATCGCACCAATTCCATAGTAATTGAGCCATCCAACCATCTTTTGTCTTATTTCTTTCAGGATAACTTCAAGCTTTCGACCTCGATTCCTCTTTGTGAGTTTTCTTAGCGATTGCTTGACCCTCTTTTCGGCTTGATAGCTCGGGCGTAAACATACGCCCTTGTTGGTAAAGCCTAAAGAGAATCCTAAAAACTTTGACTTTGTTGGCACTGTAATTTTGGTCTTTTCTTGGTTTAAAGTTAGCTTTAAACCACTTTCTAGGAACCTTGAAATACTATTCAGGACTCTTCTTCCTGCTCGTTTACTTTTGACATAAATATTACAGTCATCAGCGTAGCGGACGAATTTATGACCACGGGTGGTCAATAACTTGTCCAGCTCATTTAAATATATGTTGGCCAAGAGTGGAGAAAGGTTACCGCCTTGAGGCGTACCTTTTTCCATTTCTTGAAATAGTTTTCCATCCATTACGCCACTGGTTAGGAACTTACGAATTAGATTTAACAACCATTCATCATCAGTATATTGCTTGATGAACTTGATAAGTAAATCATGGTTCACCGTGTCGAAGTAAGACTTTAGGTCAAGGTCTATCACAACGTGATAGCCTTGCTTGTAAAAACTCACAACCTGTTTTACTGCGTCATGGGCACTTCGATTTGGTCTAAATCCAAAGCTGTTGTTAGAGAAGATTTTCTCAAAGATAGGGCTCATAACCTGCGCCACTGCTTGTTGTACCACACGGTCGAAGACTGTTGGTATACCAAGCTTACGCATAGTCCCATTTGGCTTAGGTATTTCTACCCTTTTGACGGGGCTAGGTTTATAAGTTGAATCACTTAAGGACTTAAGTAGTGCTTCCTTGTTCTTACGAATATAGTCGAACAAGTCATAGACAGTCATTCCATCTATGCCAGCTCCACCCTTGTTTTCCTTGACTCGCTTATAGGCTCTATTGAGATTATTTTCATCTAAAACTAGTTGCTTAAATGAAATGCCATTCTTATTCGTATTTTCGCCAGAAGCGGCGCTACGTACCATCATTTGTTCACATATGTGAGCATTAAAATGGTCGAATTTACATTCTATTTTCTGCGATTGTCGCATCGCTTCCACCTCCAATATCGAAAAGAATTATTAATGTTCAGTCCTTCGTCGCAAAGCGACTACTATGACCTCTGCTGACTTCTGCATCGTTCAGTTAGACATCACGGCCTAATTTGTCTGTAGGACTCATTTCGAGTCCTTGCCAGACATTCGATACAGACCTCCCTGGGTAAGAACGTTAACTTTCGTACCATGTAGCTGTTGGCTCTACTTGATTTGCCCTTGCAGTAGTGATCGGATTTGAATTCCGCGGCACCCTTATCCTGCAAATCCAGCCTTATAGCCACTTCTTGTACATCAGCTCGGTACTTTGCCTTGGACTTCCTTCAGATTCCACCTCACGATGGACACCCTTGTCCTAAGCTAGTGATTCCGACTACTACGGTTCACAGAGGACTTTCACCTCTAAGTTAACGCCCATGCCAGGCGCACCGCGGCACGGCCCGAGCCAAAGTGCGGTCTCGGTCCTCGGTTGAAGCCTTACCAAAGTTCGGTAAGGCTCCAACACGTCCGGTGGTGTAATGGCTAAAGCCATAACGCCACTTTCGCTGAATATGAATACTCTCAGCTCTTCCAACTAATTTATTTTTTTATATGAGGGGTTAATAAAATTAACGATTCTGCTGTATTGAACAAATTACAACTGCAGTCACACACAATGTGTACATATCAACCTTCATGGATTGTATTAGTCTAAAATTTCTCCATATACACCTACAATTAGATTTCTAGTCCGAATAAACATAACCATCAAAGGATAAAGCTTTGAAACATTTAAATAGTAAATTATCCTTAAAATCCACTAGTCGGAAGGACTGAGAACATTCACCAGCTGTGGGTGTGGCGTTAGAGCTTCAGCTCTTACACCACCGGGCGAGTTTGGAGACTTACCGAACTTTGGTAAGGCTTCAAATCGAGGTTCGAGACCGCACTTCGGCTCGAACCCGGTCCGCATAGCAGGTGAATGTTCTCAGTCCTGGAGACGGCAAAAACTTTAATACTCTCATCATAAACAATCCCACTAAAAAGAGATACCTATGAATGCATAAGTATCTCTCTTTTTTCGTATTCAAAACTATTTCGTCGCCATAGTTTCAATACTTATATTCATTTTAGTTAGCAGCTGGTTCACGACTACCTAATCTTACCTTTTCAACTGCATGACTTGATTCGAGATCTTCTTCTTTGAATCCGAACAAGTATGTACATGTAAAGGCAACTACAATTGTTGCAGCTGAAGCAATTAGATATCCTGTGAAACTACCATCGATACCTTTTGGATTGATAAATGAAGCGAAACCAATCAATGAACCGGCAAAGCCCCACATATCAACATGCAATAGTCCAGTAATTAGGCCACCGACAGCACTACCGATATTAGCTGTCCAGAAGATACGTCCATACTTCAAATTAATACCATACATTGCGGGTTCTGTAACACCAGCAAAAGCTGAAAGTGTAGCGGCACCGGCAATTTGTTTCATGTCGATATTCTTCTTTGTTTTAATAAACACTGCCATAGCAGCGGCACCTTGAGCGACCATTGTAGCTGAAACGATAGCGTTCAAAGCACTGTGTCCGGTTGTAGCGATTTGACTGGCAACAACTGGAATAACGGCCCAGTGTAAACCGAAGATAACCAAGCACTGATAAAGTCCACCGATAATCAAGCCAGAAATAGCTGGACTGATCTTCAATAGTGCAACGATACCTGCAGCTAAGTAAGAACTTAGCAATGTAATAACTGGTCCAACAACGACAATGATTACAGCACTGACAATAAATACTTCTAGCAAAGGACTAAGAATCATACGTAGTGACATAACAATATGTTTCTTGAGCCATGGTTCGATTTTAGCAGCAATCCAAGCTGCGGCAATCATTGGGAAAATTGAATAAGTATAGTTAGCAATATGAATAGGAATACCAAAGAATGATGAGTTAATGTTCATAGCTGTGGAACTAGTCTTTGTAGCAACTTGTACCAAAGTTGGATATGCCAAAACACCACCGATAACACCCATGATGATTTGATTTGCACCCAATCTCTTAGCAGCTGTGAAACCAACTAGAATTGGTAGGAAGTAGAAGACTGAATCTCCCATTGCATTAATGATCATGTAAGTAGAACTTGTTGCAGAAAGCCATTTAGCGGACACAATCAAAGCTAAAAGACCTTTCAAAATACCTGATGCAGCTAACAATCCAATGATAGGCATCATGCTGGCTGTAATAACACCGATTAGAGCACTAAAATAAAATTTTGTCTTAGGCCAGACACCTTTTGGAGCTGCAACCTTTTCCTGTTTTGGAGCATCAGAATCACTACCAAAGCCAGGTCCTAAAGCTTTAACAACAGCGTCATAAACATCTTCAACTGCTGGTCCAATAACAACTTGATATTGTCCTCCAGCCTTAGCAACATCCAAAACGCCATGCATATTCTTGATAACATCGTCATTAGCTTTGTTATCGTCTTTCAAATAGAAACGAACTCTGGTAATACAGTGAATTACATTTTCAACATTGGCAGCACCACCAACATTCTTGACAATATCTTGACCCAGTTGATTGTAATCTACTTTACCCTTTGGTTTAGCAACTGCCTCACCGGGAGCCATTGGTTCAACTTCAGCCACTGTCGCACCAGCTTGTACATTTCCTTTAGTAACGTGAATCTCTTTGACCATCTTAGCTGTATTCGTGATGGCTACAATAACATCCGTCACCTTACCAGCTTTCTTGACAGCATCAATATCCATCGTTGCAATTGTATCGCCAGCGTTAACCTTATCTCCTTCTTTAACAAATAGTTCGAAAGGAGTTCCGTTCAATTCGACTGTATCGACACCCATGTGAACTAAAACTTCAAATCCATCATCGGTAACAAGTCCAATTGCATGCTTGGTTGATGCGACAAGCATAACTTTACCTGAAACTGGGGCAACGATTGTTTGATCATCAGGGATAACCCCGAATCCTTCACCCATGGCCTTTTCAGAAAACATTGGATCATGAACTTCAGACATTTCAACCGCCTGTCCAGAAACAGGAGCAAGCATTTTAATACCTTTCATAAAAAAGCACCTCCTTAAATTTATCAGGAACCGGTTACATCCTTATCTGTTACTATAATACAACTCGTCCTGTATAAACATCAAGTCATAACAAAAATAATTATAAAATGTGCGTTTAATTTACCTATACGGGGTGTATAATCAGGTTAGTATGAATGTGTTTAAACATATATTGAATTTTTGTTCTACTTCATTCTAGATATCATTCGGAGGAGTTTATTATGAAACCTATGTATATTAAGATCACCGATTCGCAGATAAGTTATTCCAACAGTGAAAATGCAATTGATGAAAAGTCATATAACTTTGATTCAAATATAGAACTTAAACAAAATTTACAAACATTCAAGGACTCGCTATCCGACCAACCTAATGTCATTGTGATCACAAATCCTAGCAGATTTCTTTTAAAAAAGAACGCTATCGAATTTCTTGGACAAGTTGTCGACTTTGGGACTGAGTTAGAAAATATCTTCCATATCCCAGTCATTAATATAGAAGAAAAAGTTGATTCAGATTTACTCTTAGCTTCCGAACACGAGGTTGACTACGCAACTTGGCATCTCGACTATTACGGACTCGACCACGGTAAACGTCAATATGGACAAGAATCCATGCAGACAATCGGCAATGGTTACTTCGGACTCCGTGGCACTTATCTCGAGGCCAAAGCAAGCGACGACAATTATCCAGCTACTTATATTGCCGGTGTTTTCAACCAACTATCAACCCCTATCAATGGCCGTGACATTATCAATGAAGATTTAGTCAACTTGCCAAACGCGCAATACATCACTTTTAGTATCAACGACGGACAGCCTTTTAAAATTGATAAAAGCGTTATTAAAGAATCTAACCGTTCACTTGATTTAAAAACTGGTTTACTGACCATTACTTTATTAATCCAATTAGAAGACGGCAAAGAATTACAAGTTATTGAGAAGAAAGTTGCCGATATGCAAAATTATCACGACTATTACCTGCAATATGCCATTAACCCCATGAATTTCAACGGTAAAATTACTATCTATACGCAAATTGATGGTACGGTCGTCAACTCTAATGTTGAAAGATATCGTAATTTGGCCAACAAGCATCTTGTCATTGACCAAATTGACAATATCGATAAAACAGCTGTTCTAGCAGCTCATACCGTTCAATCAGATATCAAGCTTGCCATTAAAACTGATCTACATTACCCAACAATCGTTAACCCACTTTATAGTGTTCACAACGAAGATGAGATTGCTGAACAAAGACTTGAATTCAATGCTCAAGCTGGAGAAACTTACTACTTTGAAAAAGATGTCAGCCTCTTTACTTCCCTAGAGACCAAAGAAAATGTTGTTTCAGTAGCTGAAAAGCATCAATTCCTACCAAGCTTTGCTGATGCCGCCAAACAAGCAGCAAAAGATTGGCAAAAGGTTTGGAAACAGGAAGATGTTGTCATTACTGGTGATATTACTGCCCAAAAGCTCTTACGTCTCAACAGTTACAGCATGACCACCGCTGCACAAGCTGACGCCAATAAAGACCTTGATGCCTCGGTTGGTTCTCGTGGTTTGACTGGTGAAGGTTACCGTGGACATATTTTCTGGGATGAATTATTCGACATTAATTTCTATGTTCTACACAACCCCGAGCTAGTAAAATATCTCTTAATGTATCGTTATAACCGCCTCAAGGCAGCGCTTGATTATGCAGAAAGCAATGGTCATAACGGTGCTATGTATCCTTGGCAAAGTGGCTTGTACGGCGATGAACAGTCCCAAGAAGTTCACTTGAACCCCATTACCAACAAGTGGGATCCAGACAATTCTAGAAAGCAACGTCATGTCTCATTGGCAGTCGCTTATAACGTTCTAAACTATTTCCACCTCAGTCACGATGAAAAATTTATGCAACATTATGGACTCGTAATGCTTCTTGATATTGCCAAATTCTGGATTGATATGTCCAAGTTGGATAAAAACACTGGCAAATACACGATTGCCAATGTTATGGGACCAGATGAATTCCATGAAGGATATCCTGACAAAGAGGAAAGCGGTCTTAAAAATAACGCATATACAAACATCATGGTCAGCTGGTTATTTAAGAAAGTCGGCGAATTGATCAATACTGAATCGAGCGATGTTTTAGATAACAATTTCCGCAAGGCCAACTTTTCCGATATTGATATTCAAAAACTCGATGACATCAGACATAACTTAAAACTCGATTTCCAAGATGATATTCTCGGACAATTTGAAGGTTATTTTGATTTGAAACGACTCGATTTTGACAAATATCGTAAACAATATGGCAATATTTCACGTATGGATCGAATCCTCAAAGCTCACGATGACACACCAGACAACTATCAAGTTGCCAAACAAGCTGACACACTAATGGCTCTATTTAATTTAACCGACCAGGACTTTTTCGACATCCTGTCTGACCTCGGCTACCCCATCACCAATCATGAAATGTTTATCAACGACAATGTTAAGTATTACATTGAGCGGACAACTCACGGCTCAACGTTATCCAGAATCGTGTACTCAATGCTACTGTTAAAAGCAGACGATACCAAGACAGCTTGGAAGTTGTTCTATGAGGCTTTAACAAGCGATTACTACGATATTCAAGGTGGAACAACTGCTGAAGGAATCCATTTGGGCGTTATGGGAGCAACGCTAAATCTAGTAACTTCCTTCTTTGCCGGCATTGACTACCGTGGCGATGTATTGGAAATTGACCCTAATATGCCTGAACAGTGGGAAGAAATTGATTTCAAGATGAATTTCAAAGGCACACAATTCAAATTCCAGATCACCTCAGATGGCGTTTCAATCAAAGCTAATCAAGATACCGAAGTGATTTTCATTGGCAAGAAATTGCCATTAACCGCCAATCTAGAGATTCAACTAACGTATTAATCCTTCAACAAATAAGGTTCTGAGTCTGGATTAACTTCCAAGCTCAGAACCTTTTTGATGTTTACAGGAACCTCTGATATATCTTAATCATCAGAGAATCGTTCTTTTATATCAAAACTAACTTCCGGTCCCCAAAGCGGTACTACATTTCCGACAGCAGGAAACGGCATTACTCAACAAACTAACCAAAAAAATTAATTTTTTTATGCGCAAACAACATCATTATAAAAAATAAACATGCTAAAATAGTCTTAATCTTAACGGAAAGTGCTAGTTGATAATTTATTGCAGATATTCTCATAGACTATATTTCTATATATAAAATTAGTTGAGCATGAATACTCTTGCGTTCAATTAATATAGATTAATTAGTCGGAAGAGCTGGGAAATATTTGTGTGCCGTGGTTCGAGACCGCTCTTTGGCTCGGACCGTTCCGCACAGCTTGTGAATATTTCCCAGCTCTGGAGACGGCATATTTAACTAGCATTACACGTTAATCTTTATGAAAGGGATATACACATATGATAGATCTGACGCAAGGAAGACCTATGAAAGTTATATTTCTGTACACGATTCCTTTACTATTAGGTAACTTTTTCCAACAATTTTACAGTTTGATTGATACATTAATTGTCGGAAAAACAATCAGTGTCGATGCTCTTGCCAGTGTTGGTGCAACTGGGGGATTAACAGGTTTGGTCATCGGATTTGCTCAAGGTATGACCAGTGGTTTAACTATTTTGACTGCTCAAAAATACGGGGCTAACGATGAACGAGGGGTTCGAAAAAGTTTTGCATCTGGAATTATCATTTCAATCTGCATTGCCGTAATTTTTACTATCCTTGCCCTTTTGATTGCTTATCCTTTGCTTGTAGTAATGCAAACTCCCAAGGTGTTGATTCATGATTCATTTATCTTTTTGGAAATTATTTTTGCAGGAATATTTTCTTTTGTTGGTTTTGATTTTCTGGGAAATACGATGCGGGCGCTTGGGGACTCCCGTGTTCCTCTATTTTTCTTAATTGTAAGTACTGTTCTAAATATCTTATTGGAACTAGTCTTCATTTTGTACTTACACATGGGCGTTGCTGGTGCCGGGCTGGCTACAGTTGTCGCACAAACAATTACTTTTGTGATTTTATACTTCTACATTCGTCGTCACATTCCCTACTTGATTTTAACGAAGAGTGACTTCAAGATTGATAAAGCTGAAATTAAAAAATTACTTCAAATTAGTTTACCGATGGGATTTCAATCATCCATTATCGCTATCGGTTCGATTATCCTACAAGTTATGTTGAATACTTTGGGAGCAAACGCCGTAGCTGCTTACACTGTTGCCGGTAGAGTTGAACAAATTGCTACTTTACCTGCCTTCAGTTTTGGCTTAGCTTTGGTAAACTACACTGCTCAAAATCTTGGTGGTAAAAAATTCGACCGTATTTTACAAGGGGTTAAAGATGGCATTCTAATCTCTGTCTCCGCAAGTTTGATTATTGGTGCCTTTTTAATCTTCTTTGGTCGTAGCATTTCTCATCTATTCATGAATGGCAGTCAAGAAACTGTCTTACATTTGGTTCAAATTTATTACTATTTCAATGGTTCCAGTTACTTTATTCTTTCGATATTATTTATCGTCAGGTACACCTTGCAAGGACTGGGCAACCAAAAAGCTCCCACTATCGCCGGTATTGCCGAGCTTCTAATGAGAGTTTTTGCAGGTATCGTTTTAGTTCGTTTATTTGGATTTTACGGGGCTGCAATGGCCAATCCACTTGCCTGGATGGGTTCAGTCCTAGTCTTAGTAAGTACTTGGAGAATGGAACTTAAAAAACTTAGAAATCTCAAGAATCTCTTGGGAACCGATGAAGAACTCGAAAGTTAATAGCTTTCGGGCTTTTTTAATTTAAAGCATCGGCACATTCATTTAACGCATCTTCAACTGCTGGAATGCGTCCCACATAATTGAGAAAAGCGTGTGCTAAGCCACCATAACGGATATATTTAGCTTCACATCCTGCCATGCCTATCTTTTGGACAAATGCCTCATCTTGCAAACGGAATGGGTCAAATTCGCCCGTCAAAACTAAAGTATGTTTAAAATTCAACGGCTCAGCATATAGTGGTGACAAAATAGGAGCAGACAAATCAAGTCCTTGGTGGTTTGTATAATAATCGGTCATAATCGTATCAAGTGATTTAAATTGGGTATAATTGTTGTGCAAAGCTCGACGTTGCTCATCTTTAACGGGTATTAGACGGTCATTCCACAACGAACCATCATGATCTGAACCATGAACAACCGTCGGATAAAATAGCACGTGTTTATAAATCTCGCAGATACCTGTTAAATGACATAATTGGCTGACACCCAGAGCAATCGCTGCGCCGGCTGAATCACCAGACAATGAAATTTCATCATACAAGTGGCTGATTGCTGAAACAACTGAAAAGGCATCTTCAACACCAGATGGAAATGGATTTTCAGGTGCGATACCATAATCGACACTATAAATTACTCCAGTAAATTTAGTGGCTAATAGCTGTAAAAATGGTAAAGTATCTTCTGGAGTACCACCGTAAAAGCCGCCACCATGCATATAAACTAGCGCTTTAGATTCTACCGTTATATCGTTACGATAGATTTTCAAATAACGAACATGGCGATTCAAAGCATCTGTATATTCTTCATCAACAGTTACATTAGGATACATTGCTTCAGGAATATCATTATGATTGTTTCCATCACGCAATTGAGTCAAATCATTTGGTAAACTAGGTTCATCAGATAGATTCTTCAGATGGTCATAGATCATAGGGTCATATGAATGTGTATCAATGCGGTCTTTAACAATCATTTGAACATTCTTTAAATGAGGGATATCGACTGCATCAATTTGATTTAAGCGATTCAGTTCTACGTTGTAATCATTTTTAATCATAAGCATTACCATCCTTTTTGTTTGGACATTGAATTCCGTCTACAGAGCTGGGAAATATTCACAAGCTGTGCGGAACGGTTCGAACTTTACAAAGTACGCAAAACTCAAAACTCGCCCCATGGTGTAGGAACTAATGCTCCAACGCCACCTCCACTGTGGCTTACCATTTCACCAGCATCCCACAACTAGATTATTTTAAATTATTTTAGAAATAACGCTAATAAAAAATTAACTAGTTGGAAGAACTGAGAGTATTCATCCGCAGCGAAAGTGGCGTTATGGCTTTAGCCATTACACCACCGGACGTGTTGGAGACTTTCCGGTTTTTGGAAAGGCTTCAAGCGAGACTCGAGACCGCTTTTTGGCTCGGGTCGTGCCGCGCAGCAGATGAATACTCTCAGCTCTGGAAACGGCTACTACAATAATCTTTCTATATACATTATGCACGTTGTTTAAACATATTATCAATCTAAATTTAATAAATTTTTTTATCTACTTTGAATTACCTATCCATTACTGAGGAGGAATATTTTGAAAACAGATCTGCGCTTATCCGCCCGCCAACAAAACCTACAGGCTATTCTGGATTTGTTGGACGAAAATGAACAGCTTTCAGCTAAAGAATTATCCGCTTTAACTGGTTTAAGTATCGTCAGTATCAATAAATTGCTGGCAATAATTCTTAATAATACTGAAATTATTACCACCGATTACGTCAATACTCGTGGTCGGCGCGCTAAAATATATCGGTTAAATTATGATGCTTACCAACTTGGCATCATTTCTTTAGTTGAAGATGGCTCGAAAATCAAAGCCAATTTCTTTCTAACTAATTTACAAGGAAAAATTTTACAAAAACAATTCAATGACCAGCCGATTACTTCGGTCGAACAACTGACTGAGTTTATCAAAGTACAGACAACTAACAATAAACCAGAAAAAATTATTATTGGCGTTCCTGGTGCTGAATTGAATGGTTATTTACAAATTAGCGATGTTAAATCGTTGCAAGGTATCAATTTGTCTTTAGCTATTGAAACGGCTACCGATATTAAAACAGTGGTTGTCAATGATGCTAATGCCAGCACTTTTGGAGCTGCAACTGAATTGAATGAGAGTCAAAATATTGCCGTCGGAATTTATTTCCCTAACAATTTTGAACCAGGCGTGGGAATCGTTATTAATAATCGGCTGATAAATGGTGCGGATGGTCTGGCTGGAGAGATTTCTTATAGCACGATTGACCACAATGCTGCCCTTTCTCAACAGATAGTTCAGCACATTCAAAATATCATCAGTTTTCTCAATCCAAATTTAATTATTATTTATGCTGAAAAATCTCAACTTTCAAATTTGCAAATTGATCAAATAAAACAGACTATTCAAAGACGTTTACCCCTACATGAAAAATATACGATTGATTTTGACCGTAATTTTGAAAAGGACTACCGTCTTGGACTAGCAACAATTGGACGACACAAAATTTTGAATGACTTCATCACTGATTGAAACCGTTTTACTGATTTGATACAATGTCTTTATCTTAATTAACTAGATTTAAAAAGGGAGCTACTTATGATTAAATTGATTGCTTTAGATATTGATCAAACATTATTGAATTCGCAAAGTAAAATTACTGAAGATACCAAATTAGCTTTACAAAAAGCTCTCCAACAAGGTATTAAAATTGTCCTCTGCTCTGGCCGTCCTTTAGCCGGTGTCAGTCCATTTCTCAAGGAACTCGGAGTTTCTGGTGATGAGCAATATGTCATTACTTATAACGGCGCCTTGATTGAAACCGTATCTGGTAAAATTTTATCCCGCCAAATTCTAACCAACGCTGATTATCGCCGCATTGTTAAATACGTTAATGACAACGATATGCAATACTATGTTTTAGATGATGACAGCAACGTCTATACCTCAAACCACGATATTAATCGTATTGCCGTCGTCCAAGCTTGGGAAAACAGTGCTGGTATTTTTGTCAGAACGCCTGATGAATTACCTGCCGATTTCGAAATTCCCAAGGCAGCCATTGTCGGTGAAAAAGAAACTCTAGATGCTTATGAAAAGCCGGTCAAAGATGAATTCGCCAACGACTACTATGTTGTTCGGGCAGCTGATAACTTTTTGGAACTGATGCATAAAAATGTCAATAAAGGTAGCGGTCTAACGCAACTAACTGAGCTTTTAAATATTAAATCTGAAGAAGTCATGGCTTTCGGTGACGAACAAAACGACTTACCAATGTTCAAATTTGCTGGAACGGCAGTTTGTATGGGCAATGGATCAGATTTAGCCAAGGAACACGCTGACTACATCACTGATACCAATGACAATGACGGTATTGCCAAGGCGTTGGATAAATTTATTTTCTAAAGATACGAATTGTAATTAATTTTTTAACTTGCCAAAATCAGTTGCTAAAAATAAGCATTTCCGGATAAAATCATCAGTATAATGCTTTGAAATTGAAAGGAATTTATTATGACAATCAAACTTGTTGCAACAGACATGGATGGAACTTTTCTAACTGACGACAAACACTTTGATACTGACCGTTTTCGCCGAGTTTATGACTATATGACACAAAACGGTATCACTTTTGTTTCCGCCAGTGGTAATCAATATTATCAATTAAAAGATTTCTTCAAAGATTTTCCCAAAACTCTCTTTGTGGCTGAAAATGGTGCTCTAGTCGGTAGCCATGATGAAATTTACAAGACAGATATTTTTCCAGCTGACGTTATTGCTAAAACTATCAAGGTCCTCGACAATCTTGATGACGTGCAATCAATTATGTGTGGTGAAAAATCCGCTTATATTAGAAAAGATGTAACTCCAGATTTTTACAAAATGAGTAAATTCTATTTTCCAGAAATTACTAGTGTCGATAAATTAGAAGACGTCAACGATGGGATTTTGAAATTTTCTATCAGCTGCCCTAAGGATGAAACTGAAGAATATATGGAAAGATTATCCGAGATGATTGGACCAGATGTTTCGATCGTAACTAGTGGTCACGGCGATATTGACGTTATTCGTGCCGACGTCAACAAGGCAACTGGTCTGGATTATTTGTCAGAAAAATTGAATATTAAACCAGATGAGATGTGTGCCTTTGGCGATGGTGGCAACGATCTGGAAATGTTACGATACGTTGGACATGGTGTTGCTATGAAAAATGCTTCACCAATTGTTCACGAGACAGCTCCATTTGAAACTGTCGACAACAATCAACAAGGTGTTATTCAACATTTGGAAGAACTTTTTGAAATATAAAACTAAATAAAACACCATACACTCGATAAAAAATTATCGGACGTATGGTGTTTTTGTCTTTCTAACTATAACAATGATGTTAACATTTCTTTTTCTGCTTCCGTCGTATGGCGTAACGATTTGATTTTTCGAACAGTTAACTTGGCTACCTTGGACTGAGTATCATCCTTGATAACCTGATAAATCCTATCCTGATCATGAGGAAATACAACTGCATACAACCAAGCTTGACCCATTTGAACGTAATAATTATCACTTTCAATCTTCCTAGCCAACTCTACAATTTCAGCTCGATACTCCGCTGTATTATAGAATTTCAAAAGGAAAACTAAGCCACTTCTCTGTAACCATGGATTATCACTCTTCAAATACTCTTTTATTTTAACCAAAAAATCTGGCATGAACCGTTGTACCTGTTTAAAGTGAATCACCATATCGCAAGTAGCCCAGGAATTGGATTTTGCTAAATAATCATCGCAATAAGTTTGGAATTCTGAGAGTGGCAGCTTCATATTGCTTAGAACATATGCCTGAATAATCACAACTTCATAATTTTCAGTTCCAACCACCTTTAAAAATGCATCTGGATTACCCCGACTGATTTCTTTACCAATCTTTTTTAACTCACTCATGGCAATTCCCAAAATATTGTAATCCGTAGGCACAATTTTCACTGCGCGTTCACGATATTTCTGGTCGCTTAAACTCTTCAATTCCATCAAAAAGCGCTGATAATCATCATTTGACCAAGTTAAATTTTTCAAATCCAGTAGCATCCCTCATCATCCCTTCTAAATTAGAAATTTAGTTTTCATAGTAACGTTTCTTTTCTAATTCCCAATACTTCTTATCTTCATCATTAATCTCACGCAACACTTTGCATGGATTACCGACCGCAATCACATTATCTGGAATATCCTTGGTAACGATTGCGCCTGAACCAATGACAACATTATTTCCAATCGTCACACCAGGATTAATAACTACATTGCCGCCGACCCAGACGTCATTCCCGATTGTAATTGGCTTACCGTACTCAAATGCTTCGCCACGAATAACTGCATCGATTGGATGACCTGCTGTATAAAGCCCGACACGTGGGCCGAAAAAGACATTATTCCCAATTTTAACGTTGGCAATATCTAGGATGATACATTCGTAATTAGCGTAAAAGTTGTCTCCAACCTCTGTATTGCATCCGTAATCCGTATAGAATGGTGGCTCAAGATAGTCGCCTTTACCACTCTTCTTGAACAAACTCTTAATAATTCTTTGGCGTTCATCCAATTGATATTCAGTCGTATGATTGAACTCACGAACTAATTCCTTAGCCTTCTTAAAATCCTCACGCAATTCGGGATCATTAGCGATGTATAAATCCCCAGATAACATTTTTTCCTTTTCTGAACGCATAAAACTTTCTCCTATCTAAAAACTGGTTTGCTGTTACGATATTGAATATCTTCAACGCCATCCAACACGTTGCTGTAACGAGCAGCCGCAAAAAAGTAATCTGATAAACGATTGATAAATTTCAAAACGAAGTCATTGATTGGCTCTTCTTGCATCAAACCAACGATTTCTCTTTCAGCACGTCTAGTAACTGTGCGTGCCATGTGCAAATTAGCCGCTGTTTTGGAACCACCTGGTAAAATAAACTTCTGAATCTTTGGAGTCTTGTCAGTATATTCGTCAATTTTCTTTTCTAACCAATCAACCGAACCATTATCATCTTTGAAAATAAATTCATGCTTTTTGTCAGTTGGTGAAATGGCTAAGTCAGTTCCACAGTCGAATAGTAACTGTTGAATTTCTTCCAATTCTTCTTTTAACACAATCGTCTTGTCGGATAAGTTAGCAATCACAACGCCAACTAAAGAATTCAACTCATCCACTGTCCCGTAGGAATTAATTCTGGGAGCTGATTTATAAAGTACGTCATTTCCAATAATTCTTGTCTGGCCTTTATCGCCAGTTCTGGTATAAATTTTCATTTTTAATACTCCTCATACAATCTGTCTACTTAAAATACACTTTCACAACGTAAATTCATGGTGTTATTGCCGACAGCTATGTATAATAATAGCATGTAAGCGTAGTCATGTGAACTTATGGAGGAAAGCCTATGCAAGATAGTTTAACATTACAATTAGTCGGTGAGTTCATCGGTACCCTAGTTTTAATTTTACTAGGTGATGGTGTTGTTGCCGCCGTTAGTTTAAAGAAATCAAAGGCCGAAGGTGCTGGTTGGATTGCCATCGCCCTAGGTTGGGGATTAGCCGTTACTTTAGGTATTTATTGTTCAGCATTCTTAAGTCCCGCTCATTTAAATCCAGCTGTAACTTTAGGTATGGCAATTGCCGGAGTATTTCCTTGGTCATCAGTCATCCCTTATATCATTGCTCAAACATTGGGTGCCATTGTCGGTGCTGCAATCGTTTGGCTCAATTACTACCCACATTGGCAGGAAACTGACGATCCAGCTGCAATTCTAGGAGTTTTCGCCACCGGACCTGCTATTAGAAATTACTTCTTTAACTTTTTAAGTGAATTTATTGGTACATTCGTCTTAGTATTTGCCTTATTAGCATTTACACGCGGTAAATTCACCCAAGGATTAAATCCAATTGTTGTCGGATTATTGATTACAGCAATCGGTTTCTCACTTGGTGGGACAACTGGTTACGCCATCAACCCGGCCAGAGATTTGGGACCAAGAATTGCTCATCAAATCTTACCAATCGCAAACAAAGGCAAATCAGACTGGTCATACAGTTGGGTTCCAGTTCTTGGACCTCTAGCTGGTGGTGCCGTTGCCGCATTTGCTTACTTATTAATTCCTTAAAAACCAAAAGAACATCCCCATTTGAGGATGTTCTTTTTTACTGCCTAAATAAATCGTACTTTTTCTTATAATTATTGAACAATTTAATCCAACGTTTACCAACGACTAATAACAATACGCCAGTAAATAATGCATGGACAAAGTCAAAGTAAAAGCTGGCAACAACTGATGCGACAATACTCTTAACAGTTATCGGGTTAACAAAACCAATAATATAGTAGATATCCATGATCCAACCAAGTAAAAAGCCACTGGCAAAACCCCAGACAACTAATAGCCACGTTGGAACATTTTTATTCATCATTAATCCGGAAATCAAACCGATAACCCCAAGGCCAAACATCTGCCAAGGCGTCCAAACTCCCTGTCCGAAGTACATGTTTGAAGTCAGGGCAATAATTGTTCCCATCAAAAAACCTGTTTCAGGTCCACTAACGATGGCACCCATTATCAAGATAAATAATTCTGGTTTAACCGCTGGCAACGCCGCAAAAATAATTCGCCCAACAACAGCTAATGCACAAATAATTGCGATAAAGACTACTTCACGTGAATTGTGATACGCTTTTTCGAAACGCCAGAAGTAGATACCTAAAGTCACAATTAAAAATCCAAATGAGAATAACAAATAGTTTTTACTGGCAAAAATTACCATCAATAATAAAACAGCAACTGCCAAGGTTAACAATGAGATTGATTTACGATTCAAGATTTAAGATATCCTTCCATGTCAAAGCCTGTGGAAAAATATCCCGCAAAGCTTTATTTATTTCGGTTGTATAAAAAAACTTATCACTGAAAAACTTTACTGGATCAGAAAATTCACTCAATTTTCCATCAAACATCATCGCAATATGATTAAAGTAACTCGCCGCAAAGAGTAAATCGTGACTGTTAACCAAAATAGTTCCGCCACCTCTTTGGAACTCATGTAATAAACTGCCCAACTCTATGCGTTTATTAGGATCTAATCCCTTGGTTGGCTCATCCAATAGCAACACTTCTGGTCTTTTAATAAAGCCCAATGCAAGCGCTAAGAACTCTTGCTGTCCACCACTCAAATCATAAGGACTTTGTTTCTCCAGACCATTCAAAGAGAACTTATCCAAAATATCATTGATAGTTTTATTGCTTTTACTCTGTTCAATCTGATAATTCAACTCGTCTTGAACGGTATCTTTCATAAACAATGATGATGGGTTCTGTGGCAAAACAAAAATATTTTCATACAAACTATCATCATATTTTTTACGTCGATAACGTAATTTGCCTGACTGTGGTTTCAATTGTTTCGTTAAAACCTTCAATAACGTGGTTTTCCCCATACCATTTGGTCCAACGATACAGTATGACTGACCTTGAAACAAACTCAGACTAACATTGTCGATAATTTGTCGGCCATTAAAATTAAACCTAAAACTGACTTTATCAGCCGTTATCATTGGCTTATCAACCCAAACAATTTGTCCTCTATCACGGCACTTTAGTTGCTGCTGCTTGGACCTAATCGCCCTATTTAAAGTCTGATTATCAAGTGGCACTGAAGTATCCAAGTTCAACTCCAATGCTAGACGATCCACTTGCGTCAAAAAGTTTCGATAATTGTCATTTTGAAAAATTGTTTTTAAAACTTGTTCAATCGGTTGATCAAGTAACATATTGCCATCTTCCATCACCACTAAGCGCTTGGAAAATTTGACTGCTTGTTCCAATTCATGTTCGACTAAAATAATTGTCATATTAAATTCAACATTGACCTTGTGAACCATCTGCAATAATTTTTCGGCGGCAATTGGATCCAACTGTGCCGTTGGTTCATCCAACAATAAAACTTCGGGTTTTAAAATCAAAGCACTGGCCAGATTAACAAGTTGTTTTTGACCACCAGACAGTTGATTGACATTCTGATCTAACAAGTCAACAATACCTAAAAAACTTGCTATTTCAGTAATCCGTAACTGAATTTCATTAGTCGTACAACCTTGATTATCCAAAACAAATTTCAGTTCATCTCGTGGTGTCTCCATAATCATTTGATTGTCGACAAATTGAGAAACATAAGCAAAATCTTTGGTTTGCTTAGTTATCTTCCCACTAATGACTTTTCCCGAGGCCAACTCCGGTAACATTTGTTTCAAAAATGTACTTTTACCACTACCAGTAGCTCCAATTAAGGTAACAAAATCACCTTTTTGAAGTGAAAAATTAAGATGTTTTAACGATAATTTTTGGCTGTTATTGTATCGGAAACTGTAGTCTTCGAACCGTAAAATTTCCACCATAAATAATTCACTCCTCCTGTCAAGAATGGTAATAAAATAAATAAACAATTGATAACTAAAATTAAGGCAACACCATCTGTCGAGACTTTTAAATTGGCTGAACCAAAATTGATTTTTCCCAAGTGTTGGACTGACATGCTTATATTAAATATTACGGAAAGTAATCCTAAAATTAAAATAATTACATCAAAACGTTTAAATTCTACATATCCCAAGTTACGACGGCGCTGTTCATAACCCTTTAAAATCAAGGTGTCAGAAACATTCATAAAGCTTGCAATCGCCTTGTTCAAAACAATCTCATTTAAGCCAACTGTTCGCTTGATTCTTTTCAACAGTCCTTGTTCATTACTTTGATGTTGGGTTCGAAATCGGCTAACCGTCTTAGTTTCCGTATAAATTTGAATAATTTCAGGAATGAACTTCACCGTTAAGATAAAAATAATAGCGATACTTTTAAACAGATTAGCTAATAATTCAAAGACTGTTTTAATTCGAATCAGTGAATCGTACAAGTAAAACGCCCACAACAGATTCACGAATGAAATACCCAAAACTACCGCGTTCATTAACGATTCTGTAGTAACTTTCAAAAAAGGAATCTCGAACAGTAAATTCGATCCACGCTGATTCAAAATTAAATTGAATAATACCGTAATAAAAAATATAATTCCGGCAAATTTTAAATATGATTTAACTTTTTCTGGTCGTGTCAAAACAACCATAGCAATTAAGGATACACATATCCCAACCAGCACGATTGGATTGTTGTACAGCAGCGTAATCAAGATAACATTGAGTAAATATGCAAACATCGTAATACTGTTGCAATTCTTTTGGAAATTCACAATCAATTTATTCAATACGCCGCCTCCTTAACAGTCAATATTCTTATTCTAACTTACTGAAAGTAAAATCCGAAATATTTCGTAAATTTTATTTGTTTCAAATAGAATGCAAAAGTCAAGAATTAAAAGATATTAAAAATTTGCTATAATGAAAATCGTTGTATACATATTAGGAGGAGAACAATGAAAAAATTTGCTGCATTTTTAGCTGCTTTATTGATGTTGTTAGGAGTATTCGCTCCAGCTACCGCAACAACTGTCCAAGCTAGCAAGACTAAGAATATCAAAGTTACTTACACTTTGAAAAAGAACAAGAAACAAATTGCCAAGAAAACTATCAAAATCAAAAAAGGTGCCACTGTTACTGACGGTTTGAAAAAGGGCTGGAAAGTATCTGACAAAGGCGGCTTTATTTCAAAAATCGACGACCACAAACAAAATAACAAGAAAAAAATTTACTGGACTTTTACTGTTAACGGCAAACAAGTTAATGTTTCTGCTGACAAGAAGAAATTAAAGAACAAGGATCACGTTGAATTTAAGCTTTCTAAATATAACGGTTAGTAGCCGTCTCCAGTGATGAGAATATTCACCTGCTATGCGGACCGGTCCGAGCCAAAGTACGGTCTCGAACCTCGATTTGAAGCCTTGCAAAAAACGCAAGTCTCCAAACTCGCCCGGTGGTGTAACGGCTAAAGCCGTAACGCCACTACCACAGCTGGTAAATATTCTCATCACTTCCGACTAAATCTATTTTCTGACTTGACTAGAATAAAAATAAACTCCGTAGTAATCATCTCTGACTGCTACGGAGTTTTTGTATACTATTTTCCTTTATAAACCATGAAATTACGGATGAACTTATACTTTCGACTATGACTTGCTGAATAATAATATCCAAAAATACTGAAGAATATCGCACCAATTAGATTAACGAATAAATCTTTCATCGTATCAATTAAACCGATATCTAGATAACCGCCTTTTACCACAATATTTTTATTATCCTTGGTATGAATTGTTGTATGATCAATATTTTTAACGTGCCCAACTGTATTGGGTTTATCTGACAGCTCAACGCTATTAACTTTTTGAACAATTCGATCCTTTTGCATATCGGTATTCAACCACTGATCGGCTGTAAACTCGCCAAACTCCCACATAACTCCGATCGTCATTGAGAAACAAAACGATGTTATCGCGATAAAAATTGGTGTTAATTTAATTGAAGTCATACCTTCATTCAACAAATAAATTGACGAAAAACCGACTCCGGCAGCTAAAAATCCATTCAACGTATGCAACCCGGTGTCCCAAAACGGCAAGTATCCATAAAAGTCACTTAGTTCTCCCAAAATGGTTGAGCTAAAGATGAACGAGATGATAACAATTTCCAAAATATCAGGAATCATGATTTTAAATTTATTTTCAATAATAGCGGGAATCTCAAATAAAACTAGTGTCAGTAAAACAATCATGACTCTGTTACCCTGTTGCATCCAGATTTGACTACCTAACATTATTAAAGCAATCAAACGATAGAGAACATACACTATTTTTACAAATCTACTGGCATCGTTTGTTGATCTGGTCAACCATTTGACTAATATCATCTTTTCTCCCTTAAATAAATGGCAATTTAATCTCAATCGAAAACTGCTGTTGAACGAGCTTGGCGTCCATATTGCCATTCATATTCTCGATTAAGCGCTTCGAAATATATAATCCCAATCCGCTTGATTCGGTATTTGTACGTGTCTTAGATTCAGTATAAAAGCGATCAAAGACCTTTTCAATCGATATCTTGCTACCAGGCTTAATATCATTGATAAACGTTACAACGCCAAAATTACTTTGTTTAGCATATTCAATTTCAACTTTCCCCCGAGCATAACGTAAAATATTTTGAATTATATTTTGAATAACACGATTCAAAAGTACTTTGTCCGCCAAAACATGAATGGATTCACCATTCTCAGGAAATTTAATTGTTAAACCTGATTTTTCAAAACTGTCAAAAAAATTCAAAAAGTTATCCTGAATAGTATCATTCAGCGATAATTTAACTAAATCAAAGCCCTTTTGATTGAGATCTATTCTAGTCAAATCATAAAACTGATTAGTCATCTCAAGCAACTTGGAAACAGATAATTCTATAACATCTAAATATTGTTTTTTCTTGAGTGGATCATCGGTTAACTTAAGCAACTGCACATAACCGTCGATTGCCGTCAATGGGGTTCGTAAATCATGTGATAAACCAGTTATTGAAAGCTGTAGATTCTCCTCAGCTTGCTTAACTTGTACCTTCTCTGACTCATAAGTATTCACCATTTGATTAAGTTCATCAACTAATGCAATCAGATTCTTTTCTCTAAAATCAACAAAAAAGCGACTGCCTTTTTTTGAGTCAGCCGACATAGTATTAACTTGTTTTGCCAAGAGTTTAATTTGTCGTTTCAAAAAAAACACATATAGTATCAAACCACACAAAAGTAATAAAAGGACGTTAAATATCACCATCAACGTTGGACTCTCCCTCCAATTTGAAACCAATTCCCCAAACAGTTTCAATGTAATGAGCTCCAAATTGATTCAACTTTGAACGTAAATTACTAACATGCACACTGACCGTTTTATCATTGTCTAGGTATGGTTCATGCCAGACACTTTCATATAGATTAGAACGGCTAAAAACCTTCTTGGGATTACGCAACAATAATTCTAAGATACTGAATTCATGCGAAGTAAGATGAATATCTCTGCCCGAAACGGTAACTTCTCTTGTATCCGTGTCTAAATCAACCGTTTGATAATGTATTCTATTGTCTTGTAACGGCGTTGTGGCAACGCTATGACGTAGTTGGATTTCCACTCTAGCAAGTAATTCTTTCAAATCAAACGGTTTAGTTATATAGTCATCAGCCCCGTGAGTCAGTAAATCTAACTTGGTATCTTGATCGACTTTCGCAGACACGGCAATGACTGGTACGGTCGAATGGCTTCTGATTTCTCTGATCAATTCTTCACCTGACATCCCTGGCAACATCAAATCCAACAGAATCAAATCAATCTGATTCTGTTTAAAAATTAACAGCCCTTCAGTACCAGAATATGCATCAAAAACACTGAAATCATGCAATTCCAGTGTTTCCTTAATTAGCGAATGGACCGCCATATCATCCTCTATAACCAATATATTTGCCATTTTATCCTCTACTTAATATCAGCTTTGTAAAAACTCCAAATACCAATAATTGTTGAAATCATAATCGTTATAACGCTAATAAAAATCATCTTGGAAAATTCATTTATCACTGATGGCAAGGCGAAGTTCTTATAAAACAAATAGCTTTCCGTAAACCACCATGTTACGTCTGCCAATGATTTGAATTTCATAAAAACCGCTGGAATAAATCCCATTGAAATTGTAAAAACAAATGTCCAAATAACGCTTGCACCTATCGTACGAATCATGAAACCAATCGCTACATAGGTTGATACAACTGAAAAAATCAATAGAAAAATCGTCAACGATAACATCAAAAAATAATTACCATAGTTGGTGATGCCAGCGATATTTCCGAATCCAAAAACCATACCGTATCCGCTAACACTCATTGCTGTAATTATAACAGTCGAAATTAAAGTTAAACCAAAAGCTACTAATAACTTTAACAAATAATATTTTCCACGGCTGATACCAAGCGACAATGCATTTCTAATCGTTCCATTTTGAAATTCTTCTCCGATATAAAAACTAATAAACGCACAGAATATCAGAAGGATAACCAGATTACTCTTAACATTCATCAAAACACCCGATGCTCCGTTGACGACAATATCCTCTTTTGGCGTCAAGTGACCTTGATAACTGTTCTTACTAATGGCATTCAATAGTTGAAAAATTGGTAAGAACACTACTATGGATAAGATTATCCACATTTTACGACTTTTAAATAATTTTACTTTATCCGCTGCCAATAAATTTAACATTACTTTTCCCCCGTTATGTCCATGAAGTAATCCTCAAGGTTTTGATTAGCCATACTGATTCCTAGAACATCGATATTTTCCAAAACCAATTTCCGATTAATCTTGGAAATTTGGTCTAAATTAGAATAAATTCTGATCTCATCATCATCGGAAACTTCGTATTCTGCAATATTTAACTTGTCCAAAATCGTCAATGCTTTTTCAACCTCACCAACCTGCAAAGAAATATATTGCTGGCTCTTTTGAAGTAGCTCTGTTTTGGAAAGCTCCTGAATAATTTTTCCATGATGTAAAATCCCATAATTAGTGGCAACTTGTGAGAGCTCTCCTAAAATATGACTGGATATTAAAACTGTTAAACCTTTTTCATTCACTAACTTTTTAATAATTTCTCTTATCTCAATAATTCCCGCTGGATCCAATCCATTTGTGGGTTCATCTAAAATGAGAAACTCTGGATTGCTGACCAAAGTGACCGCAATTGATAATCTCTGACGCATCCCTAACGAGAAATTCTTAACCTTCTTGTGACCTGTATCTTGAAGATTCATTAATTCCAGCAAATTTGAAATATCACTATTTCCAACCCCAGCATTAGCCGCTTGAACTTTCATATTATCGAGAGCTGTTAATTCTGGATAAAGTGCGGGTGTTTCAATGGATTGACCAATTTTTCTTCGCGCGCGTTGGATTCCGTTAGCATCAGTAGCCCCAAATAATTCAATTTCGCCACCATCAGAATAAGTTAAACCCATGATAATCCGCATTAAAGTGGACTTACCTGCTCCATTTACACCAATCAATCCATAGATCATGCCTTTATCAATTTCTAAAGATACCTTATCTAATACTTGATGTTTTCCATAATGTTTAGAAATGTTATTAACCCTCAAAATCGTCTCTGTCATAATTTTTCCTCGTTTCACTATACTAATATAGTAATATCCAGAGATAAATTAACTGACTAGAAAGTTCAAAGAAAGTGTAAAGTTTTTAGTTTATCTAAATATTCCGTCTCCAGAGCTGGGAAATATTCTCAAGCTGTGCGGAACGGTCCGAGCCAAAAGACGGTCTCGGACCTCGGTTTGAAGACTTGACACAGTTCGTCAAGTCTCCAAACACGTCCGTTGGTATAAGTACGGAAGATTCCTTCCGTACTTATACCACTACCACGGCACACAAATATTTTCCAGCTCTTCCGACTAATTAATAGTTATTAATTGAAAGTAAGAGTGTTCAAATGTATTTATTTATATTCAAACAACCTTAAAATATGAAATATTTGTAATAAATTATCAATTAGAACCTTGTGCTATACGAAAAAAGGCATCACCACGGTCTAAAACGTTAATCGTGATAATGCTTCTTTTCCTATGGATTAATTGAAATTCCAATCATCAATTTACCTTTTTAATTGGAATCCAAATTTCCGAATAAACATCTTTATTATCTGGCTTATAATCAGTAATTGAAAAATTAGGTAATTCAATTAATTCATAATTTGATGAAGGTAACCATTCTGAATATATTCTGGCATTCGTTTCCTGCATTGCCTGTGGAAAGTCGCCTCTAACTGAAAAGACTGCCCAAGTATTTGCTGGAATTTCTAACGATTCTAAATCAGAAAAATTATTCTCCTTAGTCGTTGCCATACCAATCATATGTGTCAGCTGCCCTTTTTCCTGTAGGTAATCCACATCAAAATCGTATGATACGTTCAATGGTCGATTTAATTCCAAATTGGCAAGCTGATGCATTTCCTCTCGTTGAGTTTGACTAATTGACTGTGCCAACGCAACTATTTCATTATTAACTCCCTCAAATTGAACAGGTACTCGTTTAGAGACACCAATAATATTGAATTTTGGCATTTGTTTTATCTTATAGTCCAAAGTATTTCCCCCTTTAATGTCAATGAAAAATGAGAACTTAGGCAGTGTTTTCTGTACTCGATTTTTCATCACTTCGGAAGGTAAGAAACCGCTCCAGTCTTTGAATGCACGCGTAAAACCATCGATAGACTGATATTGATATTTGTACGCTACATCGGTCACACGATCACCATTGACCAAATCGATATTTGCCAAAGACAAGCGTCGATACTTGATGTATTCATTCAACGTCATCCCAGCTAAATAAGAAAACATACGTCTAAATTGATAACCAGAAGTTCCAACAATTTTGGCTATCTTCTCATCAGAAATATCTTCCGTAATATTCTGCTCAATATAATCCATCAAAGCATTAAATTCCTTTAGCATCTTATCACCTCCGTAGTTCATATAATATGAGATTTGGGGATTTTTCACTCGACATTTCTGGTGCAGATTTGGTCGAAAAAAAAGTACCTTATAATAATTAAATTATAAAGTACTTCGATGCTATTTAATCTTCAAATTCTTTAGATTATCTTCAATTGTTGCTAATGGTGAATCAACCTCTGCCAAAGTGGCTGCCGTATAGGCACCTTCAACCAAAGCTACATCATACTTATGAATCACTCTGTCAGTCATTTCTAACAACATTTCCAAATTCATCTTGGAACTACCGAGATCATAGAACGCTAGAATCTCATCGCCTGTATTGTCATCGACAGCTTGCTGAATTTTTTCCAATGAAGAACCAATTTCACCTTCATCTGTTCCACCAGCAACTGTGATTGATAGGTCAGGAGCAGCTTGAGAAATCAGTGCCTTGACACCTTTAGCAATATCGGCTGAATGCGAAACAATCAATATTCCATATTTCATAATTAGGCTCCTAACACTTCAATTAATGATTCGAATAGATAGGCACTTGATTGAGCACCAGGATCAATGTGACCTTTGGATTTTTCTTCCAAATAACTAGCTCTACCCTTTGTAGCAACTAAATTTTTCACATTTTCCAAAGCATCATCAATTACTTTTTGGTCGAATTTATCAGCTTTCAAAGCATCACTAACTGGTTGCCAAACATCAATCATCGTCTTCATACCAGTGTCAGATTCACCACGGCGCTTGAGTCCATCGGCACCAATTTGAATCAAATCGCCCAACTCAAGATTATCAGTTTTGACAGCTTTCGACATATCTAGAAAAGCTGTTCCGTATAAGGGACCTGAAGCTCCACCAACTTTTTGAATCATGGCAAAAGCAGTTGCTTTATATAAATCAGCTAAATTTTCAGGATCTTTTTTCTCAAAAGCAGCGGTAATAGCCTCAGCGCCACGGTTCATATTTGTACCATGGTCACCGTCACCGATAGCTGTATCCAATTCATTCAAATTGGCTTTATTATTCTCTAATTTTTCAACAAATAAATTAATCCATTTTTTTGCATCTACTAATTCTAATTTCATAAAATTATCCTCTCTACCAAGCGATTGTCGTTACTGGTTCTTTGAGATATTTAATCCAAGCGGCATCAGCCTTCATAATTGTCAAAGAAATTCCTTGCATATCAAGAGATGTGACCAAATTGCCAACTTTACTGAAGGAAACCTTAATTTTCTTAGCAGCTAATTCGTTCAAAACATCATTAGCAAAGATATATTGTTCCATCAAAGGTGTGCCACCCATACCATTTACGAGAATGGCAAAGTCGCCATCTTGGCCAGAAAACTCATTCATAATTTTTTCAATCAATTCATTAGCTAATTCTTTAGCAGGTCTAATTTTTTCAACCGCATAACCACGTTCGTTATGGATTCCGATACCATATTCAATCTCATCGTCGCCGAGTTCAAAACCAGGATGACCAACAGCAGGTACAGTAGCCGCATGTAGTGCAATTCCAATTGTCTTCGTATTATCGATTACTTTTTGACCAAGTGTTGCTAAATCGTCCAAACTCATCCCTGAACGTGCTGCAGCACCAACAATTTTTTCAACCAAAGCAGTTCCGGCAACCCCACGTTTACCTTGAGTAAATTCACTATTTTTAACAGAAATATCATCATCAACAACGATTGTCTTAATTTCAATATCGTCTGCTTCGGCCATTTCCTTAGCCATATCAAAGTTCATGACATCGCCAGAATAATTCTTAACAATCAACAAGACACCCTTACCTTGATTGACTGCTGTAATTGCTTCATAAATTTGATCTGGAGTTGGTGAAGTAAAGACCTCACCGGCAACAGCGGCACTAAGCATACCATCGCCAACATAACCCGCGTGCAATGGCTCGTGACCACTACCACCACCGGACACAATTCCGACTTGTTTATTTTCTTTGAACTTGGCATCGTTTCTAACCACAGCAGTTGTCCCATCAATCTGCTTGACCAAATCCGCATTAGTTCTTACGAGACCAGCAATCATTTCTGGTACGATATCCTCGACATTATTAATAATCTTCTTCATGTTTACCCTCCTTGTAATCGCTTACTTTCCTATTATATAACATTTATGATTTTCTTTATAGTTTAGGAGTGCCGTCTTCGGTTTAGAGGTATGTGCCTGCTGTGGGACCGGCTCGAGCCAAAGTACGGTCTCGACCCTCGGTTTTGAACTTCGCAAAGAACGCGAATTTCAAAACTCGTCCTGTGTTGTAAGGGCGAAACGCCCTAACAACACTTCCACTGCTGGCACATACCTCTAATCCGAAGACTAGTGTATTAATCGATTCAAATCTAATAAATATAAATAGTAATAATTGTAATCCAAATGGCATAAAATTTTAGAATTATTAAAATACATCGCCTAAAAAGAACGAGGCTTATTTCAAAGCTTTAATAAAACGTTCGGCAATTTCCATTGGTCTTGTTATTGCCCCACCAACAACAATTCCGGTTGTTCCTAAATCTTGAATCTCACGTGCTTGTTCTGGATAGTGAATTTTACCCTCGGCAATTACTGGTAATCCGGCATCGATGTATGCCTTAATCAAATCTATATCTGGACCATCCTTCTCGACACTTTCTTCTGTATAGCCACTCAAAGTCGTGCCAACAAAATCTACTCCAGCTTCATAAGCATTCTTGCCTTCTTCGAATGTTGAAGTATCAGCCATCAATAGTTGATTAGGATACTTTGCCTTAATTTCTTTGATAAATTCAGCAACAGTCTTGCCGTCATGTCTTGGTCTCAACGTACAATCAAAGGCAATAACTTCAACGCCTGTCTCATGCAATTCATCAATTTCTTTCATTGTCGCTGTAATGAAAGGTTTCTCTGGCAAATAGTCCTTCTTGATAATTCCGATAATTGGCAGGTCCACTACCGCCTGAATTTCTTTAATATCACGAACAGAATTGGCACGAATCCCCACTGCACCGGCTCTTTTGGCTGCCAAAGCCATCAGTGGCATAATTCCACCTTTCTCTGTATACAAAGGTTCGCCGGGCAATGCCTGACATGAAACAATCAATCCGTCATGCACTTGTTTTATAAAACTATCTTTGTCCATTCTTATTTTCCTCCAGTTTTTATTGTTTTGGATAATTTTCTCCACAACAGCAATATAAAATATTTTGAATGGTTTGTAAACCCTTTCTTTGATTTTGGAAAATCATTGGGAAACTGTATAATTAAAATTGACATAGAATATGGAGACTAAAAAGATGGATTTTGACACACTTGTACAAGATAATTATCAGAAACTAACTAAGTCCGAAAAAAAGGTTGCAAAATTTATAACTGACAACAAAAAAACCGTTATCTACGGCACAATGGAGACTATCAAAGGCAGAATTGACGTTGGTGACGCGACGATTGTTCGCTTCTCAAAGAAACTGGGATTTTCAGGTTTCAATGATCTAAAAATTGTTTTAGCAAAAGCTGAAATTGAGGAAAAAAATAACGATTCGACCGATTCAACGCATGAATACTACGATGACATTGAAGACACACTCATTACGACACTGAAAGATACCAACTCCTTGATTGATAAAAAGACAGTTGATGCTGCGGTAAAGTTAATCAGCAATGCTCGTACACTTTATATATTTGGTGTTGGACACAGTGGCGAAATCAGTAAAACTTTCTCCAAAATGTTATTGAGAATTGGTCTCATCGTCCAAGCTGAAACTGATCCTCATTTTCAAGCTCAAATGGCTTCCATCATGACCAAAAATGATTTAGTAATTGGCATCTCCTTATCTGGTGAAACTAAGGATACTTACGATTCACTGACACTCGCTAAAAAGAATGGTGCCAAGATAATTTCCATCACCAACAGCAGTCTCTCAGCCATTGCTCAAATCAGCGATATAACGCTACAAACTTCCATTGAAGAATTTCTAAACGGTGGCTCATTAGCCGGACAGTTGTCGCAATTGTACCTATGTGAAGTTCTCCTTCGTGGTTATGAAAGACAAAATAATATCGATGTTTTGGCTATTAGAGAAAAAGGTTTGCGTTCAATTATGAATAAGAAGATTAAAGACTAAAATAACGACAAAAATAAGCTGTATCACACCGAAATATTGTGATACAGCTTATTCTTTTAATATAATTTCTAAAATATGCTGACTATTTAATACCAAAATCAGTCGGAAGGACTGAGAATATTTACCAGCTGTGGGTGTGGCGTTAGAGCTTTAGCTCTTACACCACCGGGCGAGTTTGGAGACTTACCGGTTTGTGGTAAGACTTCAAACCGAGATTCGAGACCGCACTTTGGCTCGAATCGGACCGCATAGCAGGTAAATATTTCTCAGTCCTGGAGACCTTAAGCCAAACTAGCTTTTGGCAAAATATTAATAATATAAAGTAAGATTACGAAAACCACGAACAATCCGTACATAATTGGATTGATTTCTTTTCTCTTACCTGCAGCAAGCATTGTGATTGGGTAAACTAAGAATCCAAACGCAATACCATATGAAATATTATATGTTAGTGGCATACCAACGATTGTTAAGAAAGCTGGTAGCGCAATTTCAAATCTATCCCATTGAATACCTTTCATTGATTGAGCCATCAAAGTCCCAACAATGATTAAAACTGGCGCTGTAACGTTACTTGTTACGACTGTCAATAATGGTGAGAAGAACATTGATAATGCGAACAAAACACCGACAGTGATGGAAGTTAAACCGGTTCTACCACCCACAGCAATACCGGCTGATGATTCAACATAAGCTGTTGGAGGGGTTGTACCAAAGACCGCCCCACTGACCATTGAAATTGAGTCAGCCATCAAAGCGTGACCAATTCTTGGCATTTTACCATCTTTATCTTGCATAATGTCGACTTGTTCAGCCAAACCAATCAAAGTACCAGCAGTATCGAAGAACGCTACTAATAAGAAGATAATCACAACTGCCCAAAGTTGAGGTTCTCTAATATCTCCGATATGCGCTACACCAACTCCAAAAGTTGGCTTTAAACTAGGAATTGCGGATATGATATGTGCTGGTGCTGGAATCAGTTTAGTAATTAATCCCACGATTGTTGTGAAAACCATACCGATGAAAATTGCACCAGGAATCTTACGAGCCATCAAAATAGCTGTTACTAACAATCCGGTAATTGTTAACCAAGTTGTTGGATTGGCGAATGATCCGATAGCAACTAGTGATGACTTACTTGCTGTGATCAATCCTCCACCCTGTAATCCGACGAAAGCAATGAAGATACCTAAACCAGCAGCAACTGCTAGTTTCAAATCTTTTGGAATCGCATTAATAACGACTTCACGAAGTTTCATTAATGATAATACTAAGAAAATCAAACTGGCTACGAATACACCAGCCATCGCAGTTTGCCAAGGAATACCCATGGCGATAACAACTGAGTAACTGAAAAAGGCGTTGTCACCTAATCCTGGAGCAATTGCAATTGGATAATTTGCTAAAATTCCCATCAAAACTGAACCAACGACAGCAGTCAAAGCTGTTGCTGTGAACAATGATCCTTTGTCCATCCCTGAGTCTCCCAAAACTTGAGGATTAACGAATAAAATATAAGCCATTGAAACAAATGTTGTTAAACCAGCCAAAATCTCACGCTTAACATTTGTTTGAGCTTCTTCTAGATGGAATAAACGTTCCATAAAACTTAAATTCCCTCTATTATCTAATGAATTCACTATAAACGCCCCTTAGAAAAATAATTTCTTTTTTGAACTTATATAGTATTACAAATTATTCGGATTTTTACAAGTGTTTTAGAAACAATTATGTGTATAAATATAAATATAGTTCGTGTTTTACTATAATTTAATTAATTTTTACAGAGAATCAAGTACAAAAGCACCCATGAAGATAGTTAAAGTTCGTGTTTTGATATTAAAACAGGTTTGATTTTTGCTTAACATTCATTCAAATAAAATTCCATCTTTTTCGTTGTAAGCCCTATCATACAAAGATTTTGACTCTTGTGTGTTCAGCAATTCACTAAAATCGAATTCAACTCCACCGAAATTACGAACAATCCATATAAATCATTATCCTTAATGCAAAAAAACATCCTTATTAAGAAAAATATAGATATAAATTATTGCTAGGACTATAATAATATTAAAATATTTTTAATTTTAGGGGAACTCTTATGACACTATTGCACTTTTTAAAATTCGCAAAAAAGAAAATGTGGATTCTTTTACTATTAATTCCCATCTCCTCAGGAGTGGAAATCTCTGTTTCTTACCTACTACAAGTAATTACCGACATAGCAACGGGCAAAAGCCAGCTATCATATGGTCTCTTAATTGCAATTGTCATTTGTTATATCTTGATTGACACAGCAGTTTACTTTATTGGATCTTATCTCCAACAAACTACACTCAATCAAATCATTAATAACGTTCGTAATCGTTTATTGACGAACCTTTTTAAACAAAATACCGGTATTGGTAATGACGTCCAAAAAATCACGAATGACTATTATAATGACTTTTCCGAAACCGTTCCAGTTTTGCGCGATGATTATCTTCAAGGTACGTTCACTGCTTACAAACAGATCTGTCAGTTGGTTATTGCCTTAACGCTATCAATCATGATAAAGCCTACTCTGACTCTGATTATTGTTTTGCTATGTGTTCCCGGGATATTTCTCCCATTTTATCAACAAAGTAATCTCCGCAAGAACAAACAGAATGTAATTCATGAATCAAAGCTGGCAACTAGTATTTTGCAGGATGCCACCAATGGTCTCAGAACAATTCAAGTCTTTAACATCCAAAGACAACTACACATTATTTTTCAATCTCAAAATCAGCACTTATTAATTGCCCAGAATAACGACCAACTGACACGAAAAAAAGTCGGTGCAATAAGTCAATTCATGAATGACTTTCTCTATTTGGGAACTTGGATTGTCGGCATCTATTTCGTACTGAAAAAGGAAATCTCGCTGGGGCAACTTGTCGCATTTTCTCAATTGATGATTTTCATTTCTGAACCAATTCAAACAGCTTCGGGAATTTTTAGCGATATTATTGGTGGAAAAACGGCTGCTACTAAGCTGGACGAAAAAATTCAGGATACTAATGTAGAAATTAAAACTAAGTCCCTACAGAAATTCGATAGTCTGACATATCAAGATGTTTCATTCACTCAGGACAACAAATCAATTCTTAAGCAATTTAACTTAACCCTAAAAGCCCAGCAGCACTATTTGTTGGTTGGTAAAAGTGGTAGTGGTAAAACAACTTTAATCAATCTTCCCTTTAACTCAAAAATTGCTGAAGGACAAATAACACTTAATGAACAACCAATTAATAGTTATTCATTAAACGATGTTTTCCAACATTTAGGACTATTAGAACAGCAGGCACATATTTTCGATGCCAGTTTGAAAGATAATCTAACTCTATTCAACAGCAAATATTCCGATGAACAGTGCTTTGCAGTTTTACAAAAGGTTGGTTTAACGAAATATGCCAATCCCAAAGCTTTAAATCAGCATATTGATTCACACAGTGGTCTACTTTCTGGTGGTGAAAAAAGGCGTTTAGCTTTAGGGCGTTTGTTGCTACGACAAACTGAATTCAACCTGTTTGATGAACCTTTAACTGGTGTTGATCCCCACACCTCACAAGAAATCAGTCAAATCCTAACTAACTTGGATTCTGGTTGGTTAATTGTCACCCATCAATACGATGAACAGCTTTTCCATAACGCCGATTCGATTATTATCCTTGATAACGGTGGGATTAAAGCTACTGGGGATTATAACGATGTAACGGTTAACGATTGGTTACATAAATTGAATCTGTTAACAAAGTAAAAAAAATCCCTGATAACTTAATATCAGGGATTTTTTACTATGCATTTGTGACGGCTGACTTTTCAGAAATCTTAATGGTTCCTTCAACTAAATCAGCTTTCAAATTCTTAGCGTCAATATGATCGAGATAGAATTCAGCAACTTTATCTCTAATTTGTTGTTCAATGACACGACGTAATGGTCTTGCACCCATGGCTTCATCGTAACCTTCATCAATCAACCATTCCTTAGCTTCTGGCGTTACTTCCAAAGTAATACCTTTCTTAGCTAAGTTGCGGTTGACGTCATTTAACATCAATTCAACGATTTGGTTCAAGTCTTTCTTAGATAGATGGGTAAATTCAACGATACCATTGAATCTATTTAGAAATTCTGGGGTAAAGTATGGTGCTAATTTATCCATTAATTTCTCATCTTTATTGCCATGACCAAATCCGGCATTAGATGTAGCGATGATGATTGTATTCTTGAAGTCGACTACATTACCTTGACCGTCTGTCAAACGTCCATCATCCATTACTTGCAACAACAAGGTCAAAACTTGAGGATTTGCCTTTTCAATTTCATCAAGTAAAACGATGGAATATGGATTACGACGAACTTTTTCAGTCAAAGTATTGCCGTTATCTTCGTATCCAACATAACCAGCTGAAGTACCAATCAACTTAGAAACAGCTGTTAAATCAGAATATTCACTCATATCCAAACGGATAATTGAATCCTTGGAACCAAACATATCCTGAGCTAACTGTTTTACTAATTCAGTCTTACCAACACCAGTTGGACCAACGAACAAGAAACTACCAATTGGACGGTTACCTTCATCAAATCCGGCCCGATTACGACGAATAGCTCTGACAACCATGTCAACTGCTTCATCTTGGCCAATAACTTTGTCTTTCAAACGCTTGCCCATCGTCTTGAGTCTTTCAATATCGCTAGCACCCATTTGTGAAACTGGAACGCCAGTCAATCTTTGGACTGATTCGGCAATGTCATTAATTGTGGCTACTGGTTCGTCTGTTGCAGTGTCATCCTTATTCAATTTTGCTTGAATATCTTCAATCTTTTGTTTCAAACTAGCGGCTTTTTCGTAATCTTCCTTAGCTGCCGCAGCATCCTTATCTTTCTCAGCTTGCTTCAAATCCTTTTCCAAACTAACTTTGTCAGTTACGGGATTCTTGGCTGCCAAGTGAGCGGCTGTCATATCGATCAAGTCGATTGCCTTATCAGGTAATGATCTCTGAGGGATATATTGAACAGAATAATCAACAGCTGCCTTCAAAACATCGTCAGGTAATTTTACGTGATGGTGTTCTTCGTATGCCTTACGCAAACCTTGTAAGATTGCTACTGTTGATTCTTTGCTAGGTTCGTTGATTGTTACATCATTGAATCTTCTAGCTAAAGCGGCATCTTTCATAATTGTATTACGGTACTCATCTTGAGTCGTTGCACCGATAACTGAAATCTCACCACGACTCAATGCGGGTTTGATAATATCAGCTAGCCCTTTACTACCAGAGTCCGAGCCAGATGATCCAGCACCGATAATTTGATGAATTTCATCGAAGAATAATACCACGTTGCCTGCCTTTTTGACTTCTTTCAGTAAGTTCTGGATATTTTCTTCAAAGGAACCACGATACTGTGTCCCTGCTTCAAGAGCTGATAAATCAATGGAAATAATCTGTTTGTCTTTAATTGCTTCAGGTACATTGCCTTTGACAATTGCTTGGGCTAAACCTTCAACAACCGCAGTCTTACCAACACCAGCATCACCTACTAGGATAGGATTGTTCTTCGTTCTCCGGCTCAAAACTTCAGCCGTTTCTTGAATCTCTTTATCACGGCCAATAACTGGATCAAGTAAGCCATCTTTAGCCTCTTGAGTTAAGTTACGTCCGAGTTTCTCTAACATTGTGCCATTTTTTTGTTTAGTGCCATCACTAACTGGAATATTTTGACCAGCTGCTCTAGCTTCTTGATACTTTGCTAATTCTTCAGGAGTCAATTCGTGCCCATTCACATAATACTTAGCCTGTGAATCGCTGTTTTGTTGACTCATTAATCTCTTAAATATTTCGTCCATATTGTTGTTAAATGGATCTTCATCCCAAAATGATCTTGCCATATAAAGACCTCCTCACTTTAGATAATGCAACTCCAATTCACGCAGAACTCTCCACATTTCGATATCCTGCGCTTTGGCAATTGCCTCTATATCGCGCAAATTTATTGATGTAGCGGAAGATTGTTTTTTGTTGAAAGATTTATGCAGAGTCGTATAACCATACCCGCTTTTCTTTGCTATTACATATATTGTTAATCCGTTATCTTCTAAGTATGATTTAATATCTATTCGCATCTTTCTCCAACCTCCACACTTATAGTATAGCACATTTGTGGTATAGTACAAGTGTGACATAGTTAAGAAATGGTTCTGAATTCCTTATATAAAGTCAATTTGTTAAAATGAAAATGATAATACAATTAATAATTCATCATATTTAAAAAAGCAACATTCTGAGTTTCCCACAAACTCTAAAAAAGGATGATTAAGGAAAAACGTTGCTATAATAGCGTTTACAGTGTGTTAAATACTGCCTAATTTCGTACAATTAAGATGATGACATTATTTTAGTAACATTTAACCAAATTGAGAGGTGATCACATGAGGGAACTATTAACCAACCTAAACCGTTTAAACCATATTTATGATCAACTCGACCTATTAAACTTTCGAGCTCATAAAAATTTTCCACTAACTTTTAATAAAGAAGACAGCAAACAGTTGCTGCCACAAAATAAGCGTCTTTACTTTAGTTACGCCTATTTGAACAAAGAAAAAACACGTCTAACCAATCTGGTTTTAAACCAAGTAATTGATCTACGTGTTCCCCAATTTTTAAAAGATTCAACTATTCACCCTCAGCTGATTGATAAGGCTTTGCGTTTGAAAAACCTTGATCAACTTCATCATGAAAATAATTTTTCAGTACCATCACGTAACCGAAAAATTAATAAATTAAAACAACTTATTGTCATGATTGAGGATGAACAGATTAATCCCTGTCGGGGTTACTTGAATCAAATTTATGTCATTTTATTGCTTAATAATTTGATGCCCCTAGAGCTCCGTTCTGAACCATATCAAGCTGGCGAATTGCTCCATAGCGCTGACTTTCGAACTAAATTACTACAATTCGATTATGACCGTTATCTTTATCAAGAATTTCGTCCTGAGAATTATCTCAAGTTCTTAATTTACAGTCTTGTTCACCGCTTACCCGATTACATTCGTTCTTATGATGTCCGCGATATCAATCCTGAAGCAGCCGATTGCGGGTTCTCTAGCATTGCTTATGAAATTGTTATCGACGGTGTCAAAGAATGTTACGTTACCTTCAAAGGTACCGAAGCTAATGTGGATCAGACAATCAAATCAAGAAGTAAGCGATTTGAAAAATCTATTCTTGAAAATTACAACGATTGGGATTACAACGTTAACTCAATTTTAATTGGTAGCACCAAAGAAGACCGTCAACTCCTTGTTGCACGTGACTTTATTCGTTATCTGCACAGTCAAATTGCTTCCCAATCATTGATTTATGGAATTGGTCATTCTTTGGGTGGTCACTTTGTTCAAACTTTACAATTGATGGATAATTCTTTCGATGCTGGATACACTTTAAATTCTGCACCAATCAATTTGAAGTTAATTCGAAATATCAAACCTGATTTATTTACGACTGAAACCTGGGAAAAAATTTTACAACTAACCGATGACACGGATGGGACAAAATTTATTACTCCTGCCTTAAATGACAAGATTAAAAAGCTCTTGCCAGCGGATTATTCAGAAATTATCAACGAATGTTTTGAGCAAGATATGACACAAGTTTTCTACGAACTACCTTTCACTATTTGGATTGGTCAGAAGTGGGAATACAATCTCAGCAATTGGAAGTATCCGTTCAAGAATCATCCTCGTGCCTATTTATCCAGTGGCGAAATTCATGCCTATCAAAAATTCTTTGAAGAATTATTTGCTTATTTATCAAGTTCTGACAACAGTCGCCAAGTTGTTCGTAACAGCTTAGGATTCATCGGCGCAAGAACTAAAATTCTGCGTGAAACTATCGGTGAACAAAAAACTGCCAAGTATTTCTTTGATTACTCTAATTATCTTTATCAGTCCGGATTATTCGCTGATCAACCACAAAAAGTTGGAAAAAAATTTATTGAACAAAATAATTCTCTCTTCCGTGGATCGTTACGCGAGTGGCCTTTCTTAAAGAGCCTAAACCCTGATATGTTCAGTCTGGCAACCTATTTCCACGTTATAGATGGTGCCAAACATTTCTTAAATCGTACGCCTCATAAATTATAAAAATTATAATTTCATTAAAAAAAACACTTGATATTCAAATTTTAGGTGACTATAATACAAACCAACAAAACGTTGAAGAAAAAAGTAGAAATCTCAAGTACGCTTAGTGAGTCATGTTTAGTGTAAAGTGACCGTCGCGAGAATTTCGAAAATCATTTCTGAGTTCGATGCCGATATGTAGGTTATCGTGGTTGCCACCATTATTTGGCTAGCGGATATCATTTAATTACTGTCCGTTAATAAAGTGAGTATTCTTAGAATACCCAAAAAAGGTGGTACCGTTCTATTTGAGCCCTTTTCCTTAGCTGGAAGAGGGCTTTTTTTGTACCAAAATTAGTAAACTCAAAACGTTATTTGTATAAAGATTGTATTAATTATTTCATCCATAAAACAATGGTGATGTTAATTCGATTCTTGAATAAACTAGCTTCTGGTTGTAGAGGAATGCAATATGCTGTGAAGGTGGCGTTAGGACATTTCGTCCTTACACCACGGACGTCTTTTGAAATTCGAGTGGTTTTCTCGAAGTTCAAAAGCGAGGCGCGAGACCGTACTTTGGCTCGCACCGGTCCCATAGCATAAAAGCATTCCTCTACAACCAGAAGCGGCAGTCTTTAACTAAAAAAAGAGGTGGTAAAAATGGATTCTGACATTAGTGGCATTAAGGGCCCAACACAGATTAGAAACAACATTTTTAGGAGGATGTATTATGAAAGACGATTTAGATTTAACAGGAGAAAGAAACAATAAAAAGAAAGTTTTACATTTACTCGTAGTCAGTTCCCTAATTTTTGGAATGTTCTTTGGCTCAGGTAACTTAATTTTCCCAGTTCACTTGGGACAATTAGCTGGTAACAATTGGTTCTCAGCTGCATTTGGATTCGCAATTTCCGGTTCCCTCTTCCCATTACTAGCAATCATGGCCGTTGTCGTAACAAAGAGTGATGGCTTATACGATCTCGCTCGTCCAGTCGGCAAATTCTACGCTGCCTTATTCCTAGTTTTGGTCCACCTCACAATCGGACCACTATTTGGTACACCACGTACCGCTGCAACAGCTTTCCAAATGGCCGTTCAACCATTTCTACCAGCAAAATTTGACACCGTCGGGATGTTATTATTCACTGCTGCCTTCTTCGGTCTCGCATATACTTTGACTGTTCATCAAAGTCAATTATTAAAATACGTTGGGAAATATCTCAACACTATCTTTTTGCTATTATTAGCCGTCGTATTCGTCGTTGCATTCTTACATCCAATGGGTGGTTTGAATCACATGCCAACACAAGCTTATCAAACTAACTCAACTGTCAGTGGTTTGCTTGAAGGTTACAACACAGTTGACGCCGTTGCCTTGCTTGCCTTGAGTGTTACTTTTGTTCATGCTGTTAAAGGCCTTGGCTACAAAGATCGTGAATTATCCGTTTTAACTGCTAAAGCAGGTTCATTGAGTATCGCTGTTGAAGTTCTAGTTTACTTTGGATTAGTTTTATTAGGTGCTTTCAGTTTAAGTAAATTGACTCTATCGGCTAACGGTGGTGTTGCACTTTCACAAATCGTTGGTAACTACTTTGGTCGATTTGGTGCCGCATTCCTAGGTGTCTTAGTTACCTTAGGAGTCTTCACAACTGCCATGGGATTAGTTGCTTCATTCTCACAAGATTTTCACAAATTGTTCCCTAAAGTTAGCTACTTAGCATGGTTAAGAACGACAACTATCTTGTCATTTGTTGTTGCTAATGCCGGATTAAATAACATCATCGCTTGGTCATTGCCAGTCTTGATGCTACTTTACCCACTATCACTTGCATTGATCCTCGTTTCATTGACCGTTCACGCTAAACCATATGCCGGAGTCGTTTATAAAATGACGATTGCATTCACCGTATTGCCAGCTGTCTTCGATATGTTGAATGCTTCACCCGCTGCCGTTACAAGTGTTAACTTTGTCAAAACAGTCTTAGCCGCTTACCACCAATATGTTCCACTAGCTAGTTTAGGATTAGGCTGGGTCGTACCTACATTTTCCGGATTCTTCCTCGGACTATTGTTAGGTAAACTCGGAGTCTTTGCTAGTGCCAGTGAAGCTGTCGAAAGTCGCGATTAATATGGACTGTCAAATAGCTAAAACTGACTCACAGACTGATTTTGACAGCATCCGTCGCGTTTATTATCAAACTTGGACTTATTCATACGTGGGACTCGTTCCCCAAGCATTGTTGGATAATATCAATTTAAAATCCACTTGGCACCCGGAAATGAGAATCAACAATACCTTGGTAGCATTAACTAAAGATCAACAAATCGTCGGGGTTTGTACTTATGGACCGGCGAGAAGAAAGAAATACAGTGGCTTCGGGGAAATATATTCATTATATGTATTGCCACAATTTCAACATCAAGGTATCGGACAAAAACTTTTCCAAGCAGCTCTCGATACATTGCAGAAAAAATTCAACGAAATTTATTTATTAGTATTGAAGAATAATTTAACTTCACGAGCTTTTTATGAAATGTTTGATTTTGAATCCAGCGATGATTACATTGCCGACCAAACCGAATATGGAATGTTGCATGAAGTGGTTTATATTAAAAGTTAATTACCAGAGTCGAAAATATTTGCTGGTCCACACAGCGACAAATATTCTCGGCTCTTTTTTGTTAGCTTCTAAAATTAATGGTTCTTTGCCAATACATTTGATTTGATTGTTAATACTAGTAGAAAATAAATTAGTCGGAATGGATGAAAATATTCACCAGCTGTGGGTGTGGCGTTATTGCTTTAGCAATTACACCACCGGACGTGTTTGGAGACTTACCGGTCTTTGGTAAGGCTTCAAACCGAGGTTCGAGACCGCACTCCGGCTCGGGCCGGTCCGCATAGCAGGTGAATATTTTCATCCATGGAGACGCCAAAATTTATATACATTGCCTAATTTATTGGTTGTTTTTTGTACACATCGAAATTGAAGCCACCCTAATTTGATAGTAATCTCTAATTATGAAAACGATTACTTTTAAAAATAAGGAGCGATGACTGTGTTAGTAGGAAGTATAGAAGCTGGTGGAACAAAGTTTGTTTGTGCAATTGGAGATGAGGATTATCGGATTCAAGATATTATCCAATTCCCAACGACGACCCCAGAAGAGACAATTCAAAAGGCAATTGATTATTTTAAAAAGTTCGACATTAAGGCCTTGAGTATTGCTTCATTTGGTCCCATTGAATTACGCAAAAACTCACCTAAATATGGCTACATTACATCAACACCAAAGCCAAATTGGCATGATACTAACTTTCTTGGCGAAATGAAAAAAGCTTTCGACATCCCCATATTTTGGACAACCGACGTTAACGGTTCAGCTTATGGCGAATATGTCATGTCGACCCTCGCCAACGAAAAAATTAATTCATTAACTTATTACACAATTGGCACTGGAGTCGGTGCTGGAGCCATTTCTGACGGTAAATTTGTTGGTGACCTCGGACATCCCGAAATGGGACACACCTTCCTACGTCGCCACCCAGATGATTTAGATTTCAAAGGTATCTGCCCTTATCATGAAGACTGTTTAGAAGGATTAGTTGCCGGACCAACGTTTGACGCACGACTTGGTATCAAAGGTAAAGACGTTCCTTTAACAGATCACACCTGGGACATAATGGCATATTACGTTGCTCAAGCAGCCATTCAAGCAACATTAATTTTACGACCAGACAAAATCGTCTTCGGCGGTGGCGTTGTTAGTGAAGCATTCTTAGTAAAAGTTCGCCAACAATTCAAAGAATTGCTCAACGGTTATGTGCAAGTTCCCGATTTGGAAAAGTATATTCAAATGCCAGCCGTTAAAAATAACGGTTCAGCTACATTGGGTAACTTTGCTTTAGCAATCGAAGAATTACAAAAATAAAATTCTCACAATAAAAAGAACGTTCCAACATACATTTTTGAAATGTACGTTTGGAACGTTCTTTTTGGATAAATATTTAAACCTTCTTAAAAACAACATATATTAAATGCACTAGCCGGAGGTCGTCAGTAATATAGTCCAGCAGTGGAAGTGGCGTTAAGGATTTATCCTTTACGTCACAGGACGACTTTTGAAATTCGCGAACCTGGCGAAGTTCAAAATCGAGGGTCGAGACCGTCCTTTGGCTCGAGCCGGTCCCACAGCAGGACTATATTACTGACGACCGGAGGCGACCGAAATTAATGCTTATTAAAAAAGTTATATGCCGACCCTATCAAATTAGCATCATTATGATATTCGGCCGCAATCAATGTTGGAACAATCTTAATATCGTCAACGCCCTTAACTAAATTCTTTATCTCTGTATCTAATTTTTGAATAAAATTACTATTAGCAGACACTCCACCACCAATTATCACAGCTTCGGGATCAACCACAAACTGCAAATTATAGATGGCACGTGCCAAATTTTGATAGACGTCATCAGTATATCGTTGAGCCACTGCATCACCCTGTTCAGCTAATTCAAAAACTTCCTGACCAGTGAACTTTTGACCGGAATCACCATTATAACGTTCCGCCATGTGTACCGCTGTGCCACGTAAACTGAGACGCTCATTTTTATCATCAAGAATCATCCCAAACTCGCCGCCTAACAAATGCTTGCCGTGAATAACTTGGCGATTCAACACAACTGCTCCACCGACACCTGTACCAATAATAATAAAGATAACGTCATTCATATCAGAAGCGGCACCGACAGCAACTTCGGCTAGTGCAGCACAGTTGGCATCATTTTCCATTGTCACTGTTAAATTCAAAAGATTTTCTAACTCTGCTTGAATTGGGAAGTTGTGAATATATGGCAATGCACTAATTCCACCAATGACACCCGTTTTTTGATCGACTGCACCGGGAATACTGAATCCCACGCCATCAACTTGTTCATCATCAAACTTTGTCACAATTTCTTTAATGACATCATAAAACCCTGATAAATCCTTAGGAGTGGCAACTTTACCTTTAGATGACAGCGACTGTTCGCTCTCATTCCAAAGTCCATATTTAATACTTGTTCCACCAACATCGATCGATACTATTTGCTCCATGTTATTTCTCCAGTTCAAAGCCATTATTTTTTGTCAATTCTTTAAACCACAAACCACTCTTTTTAACTGTTCGCTTATAATTATCATCTAAATCCACACTGTAAAAGCCGTAGCGATTGCGATAACCATTGAGCCATGACCAGCAGTCGATATAGGTCCACATATGATAGCCAAAACAGTTGCTGCCAGCTTCGATTCCACGATGTAATTGTTCCAAATGCTCTTTGATAAAGTCAATTCGATATTGATCGTCAATCATACCTGAATCATCTTTAAAACGTGCTTCATCTGCTACTCCCATACCATTTTCACTCACATACCAAGGAATATTGTGATACTTATCCTTCATCATCATCGCAATGTCGAATAAAGCACGAGGATAAATTTCCCAACCACGATAAGGATTGATTTCCTTGTCCGGCCAATCATACGGTTCATATAAATCTTCAGGCATTTCGGCAGGAATTTTAGGATTAGTTGGAGCTTGAACACGTCTTGGTTGGTAATAATTGATACCGATAAAATCAACCGTATTGAATTTTATTAACTTAGCATCTTCCAATTCGGTTGTGGGCAACAAATTATTTTGTTTGAATAATTCAATTAATTCTTCCGGTACCTTTCCTAACACGGCTGGGTCCAGAAAACTCTGTGTGTTGATTAAATCTGATGCCTTCTTGGCTTGCAAATCAGCGTGGTCATCACTACGGCTATATGCTGGCAAAACATTCAAAATAATCCCAATACGACCATTAATTCCACTGTTGCGAAATTCATTCACCGCCATAACATGCGCCATCAAAGTGTTGTATCCTACTTGCACGGCACGCTTCATATCGACTACTTCTGGGTAATGAAACTTATACAAATAACCACATTCAACATGCACCATTGGTTCATTAAAAGTTGTCCATTCAGTTATTAAATCCCCAAATTGCTCGAAGGCAGTTTTCGCATAAAATCCAAATGCATCGACAGACTCTCGATTTTCCCAACCACCTTTTTCCATCAACCACCAAGGCATATCAAAGTGAAAAAGATTGATAATTGGTTTAATACCGTTATCCAACATCGCTTGAAAATATGCCCGATAAAAATCAACGGCCTCTTGATTCAAATTCTGCCCATCTGGTAACAAACGAGCCCATGAAATCGATGTTCGATAAGAGTTGAGACCAATTTTTTTCATATTGGCAACATCTTCACGATACATTTCATACGTATTAGAAGTATTGCTGGGACCTTGATTATCATTGAATTTTTCCGGACTCATCTCAAACCACTTGTCCCAAGTTGTGGCAGATTTGCCGTTCATCAAGCTATGTCCTTCAGTTTGTGGAGCGGAGGCAGCAGCCCCCCAGAGGAATTCTTTGGGAAATTTCAGCATAATATTTTTCCTTTAAATGTATTTTTTTCGATACTCTTTTGGTGACAATCCACAGATAGATTTGAAATTACGGTAGAAATAAGCTGTTGTTGTGTATCCAACATTATCTGCAATTTCAGCAATACTTTGGTTAGTATTTCGTAATAATTCCTGTGCTTGTTGAATTCGATATTCATTGAGATACTTTGAAAAACTCATCTTGGCTTCTTTTTTGAATAATTGACCTAGATAATCTGGATTCAAATGTAATTCATCTGAAACTAATTTCAAACTCAAGTCGTCATTAAAATCTTTATGAATCAGTGACATAACTTGTTTGATATTTTCAGAATACTTTTGATCATCGATTTTTTGAGATAGTTGTTTGATTACTTCTGAAGAAATATCTACCAGACTCTGCAAATCATCGGCGTTATTAATTCTGACCACATATTCCTGGTACGTCTGTTCATCAAAATTAACTTTGACATTTAATTCTGAATAAACCAGAAAGGCAATTTGTCGGACATACGATGGACTGGCACCGCGACTAGTTAAATCGCTAAAAATACTTTTCAACTCATCCATCAACTGCTCGTACTCACCCAAAGCAATCGCCTGCTTAATCTTTACAAGTGACACTTTTGGCAAAGTAGCTTGTTTTAGCCAATCGACACGTAAGTTATTATTACTAAATTTATTACTTTTTTCATAAAACTTATATATTTTGGAAAGACGCGCTGCCTGTTCATAACTCTGACTAATATTTTGCCAATCGTAGACCGTTTCGCCAACGGTAATAAACGACTCACCCGTGATGTAACACTTATCTTCCAACTCACGTACGAATTTCAATAACAGCCCTCGACCGCCCACGAATCCGATAAATAGATGGCGATTGTGTTCAAAACTCAATACTTGGCCATATTGCTGACATAATTGTTCAACTTTCGAAAAATCATTCAGACGATTGCAGGCAATGACAGTCATGCCGCTCTTGATAATATCCGGTGTGATACGCAATTGATGAAATAACGAACTGATCTCTGAACGGTCAATATCGTTTTCAAACAGTCGCTGCATTTGCGCATTTAATGAAACAACTGACGCTTTTTGAATGGCCGTCTGTGAATCCAAAATATTCTTAACCTTGGCTAAAGACGCCACCAATGCCTTCGAATCAACCGGTTTCAAAATATAATCGATAGCGCCTAGTTGTAAACCAGTTCTAACGTAATCGAATTCCTGATAACCTGAAAGGATCATGAATTCAAACTTTTTACCTTTATCCTGAGCCATTTCAATTAAATCTAAGCCACTGATTCTCGGCATATTAACGTCAGTTATTATCAAATCGACATCGTTATCCTCCAAAAATTCCAATGCCTGTTTCGAATTACGTGCTGCTTTAACAATTTCAAAACTATAGTCAGACCATTTAATGATCTTCTCTAATCCCTTTAAAATCATATATTCGTCGTCAACAATCAGAACTGAGTACATATTTTACCCCTCCAAAAATATCTGCATCGTTACTGTGACCCCACCAAAGTCGTTGTTCATAACTTTCATTTCAAAATCATTTCCAAATGCTCCAGTCATGCGGGCTTTAACATTCATCAATCCAATCGACATATCACCTTTTACCAAATCATTCCCCTGTGCCGACAATTTTCCGTTGAGTTTCTCCAACTGTTCAGAAGTCATCGGTGTCCCATTGTCGGAAACTGAAATCAGAACGGTATTGGCTTTTCTTCGAGCCTTAATATGAATTGCATTGTCGAAACGTTCTAGATCGATACCATGCTTAAAGTAATTTTCAACCAATGGCTGAACGATAAACTTAGGTACACGCAACTCTTTCAACTCATCCGCCAAATTAAGCTGATAACCTAACTGATCTGGAAAACGCATCTGATAAAGATAAATATACTTTTCCGCAAACTCAAACTCTTTCTCCAATGTGACCGTACTTTCCTGACTAATGTTATTCCTCAATAAACTGGCAAAATTAAACACCACATCAGCTAGTTCCGTCTGACCTTCATTGATTGCGTACATCCGAATGTACTCGAGAGTATTATATAAGAAATGTGGATTTATCTGTGATTGTAAAGCCTTCATATTGGCATCTTTTTGCGCCAATTCCAATTGATATATCTGCAAAACATATTGGTCAATCGCATCCAACATGTCGTTGACTCCGGTAGCCAATGTATTCAGCTCGCCCTCTTCACTAGGAACGGGAATTCTCGTCTTCAAATCGCCCCCAGAAACTTTTTCCATCGCCTTAGTCATCGATTCCAAATGTAACGTGTAGTTATGGAAAACATATTTCAACGTCCACCATAAGAAAAAGTCAACGATAACAGCCAACAATATGAAGAATAAAATAGTCAAAACTATCTTCCGATACACCACATATTTGGGCACCAAAGCCACAATATCATCTTGGTTATCGGCTTTTTGTGTCTTCACAAAATACCTATCCTCCAGCGAATGAATCAGACTTTTACCTTGCTTAGGATTATTAATCAAACTCTTCTTTGCCACCGTTAAAAGTTCAGGGTGATAACTATATCTGATTCTTCCCACACTCGTGACAACAAACAGCTGCATCCCTGAACTGTTATGTGCCTGATTCAGTGAAGTATTCAAAGCATGCGGACCAAAATTTACAATAACTGAGCCGTAAGGTTGATATGTCGAATCATTGATCAGTGATGTGCCATAGTACAATCCTTTTGAAACAGTTTCTTTGGCTGCAACCTTTTTTCCACTGAGATTCTGTGAATTCATACTAATCGACTCAGCCTCTTGATTTAACGACAACGTCACCTTTGTAGCCTTACTATTTCTCAAGAAATCAGATACTTGATTGGGCAAATAATAGAAGTAACTGCTACTGGAATGATCTTGACTGTAATCTAGATAATCTTCCGGATTCATTCGGAAAAAAGCTTCCAAGTTAGCGACTCGATCCTGACTCTGATTGATATTTTTCGTTAAATTATCAACTTGATTCTGCTGCGATTCGACAATTGCCGAACTACGATTGATACCCTCATCCAACGTCTGATCCTTTTCAACATAAATATCAACGATTCTGAAAGCAGACATCAAAACCGCAAATAAGGTAATGGTGATTACCATTACCTTAATGTAAAACGTCATTAACTTTTGAAGATTGTAATGATTATCAATCATATTTATAACCCCAATTAATTCAACTCGTCCACATGCTTAATCCAGTTTTGACCGACAAATTGTGTATAAATTACTATCAGACTGACTGTTGCGAAAAGAATCAATCCGAGGAACTTGTAAGTAATTCCTAAAATAACTATCAAACCAAGCAACTGTTTCAAGTTGTCGAAGAAATTGAAGAAATAATGTGCACAGGCCAACTTGAAACTGTTGATAACATTGATATCGAAACCAGCTTTAATATTCAATGTGTAAGCATAAATGCAGATGATAGCTAATAGCACAATCGCGATGATGAAATCGATTACAATAAATAGCAAACCGGGCACTTGAACTGATAAGAACAAACTATAACTTAGTATAAATGCTACCGCGAAAAATGAGTAGAATAACCTATTCCCAATTGAAAAATTCTGCTTGAACAATTTCCACGCTTTTTTCCAAGTCATTTGACCATAGTCATATCCATTATCAAAGAACAGTTCATTCACAACCATCAAACTTGGTCCAATACCGAGAACCAGTCCTCCGGCAAAGCTTAATGCCCAGAACAATAGATTTAATTTAATGATCGTATACGCTTTAATAAACAATTGTTGAACAGCTTGGGAAACCATATCTCTACCTCTGTTTTCTTTTTTAAATATGCCGCCTCCGGTTGTCAGAAATATAGTCTGCTGTGAGGACCGGTTCGAGCCAAAGTGCGGTCTCGAACCTCGATTTTGAACTTCGAGAAGACCACTCGAATTTCAAAACTCGTCCTGTGGTGTAATTGCTAAAGCAATAACGCCACCTTCACTGCTGACTATATTTATGACAACCTCCGGCTAGGGTTATTTTTGATACTAGCATTACCTTCAAATGTATCAATATATTAGTTAATGTAGACGCTCTTATCTAAAAGATGACACGACACATACGTTAAACATAAATGTTGAATCATACTTAGAAATTAAATTATTAAGATTAATACTTATTCATCGTTACAAATTAGTCGGAAGAGCTGAGAGTATTTTACCCGCTGTGGGTGTGGCGTTAGAGCTTTAGCTCTTACACCACCGGGCGAGTTTGGAGCCTTACCGGTCTTTGGTAAGGCTTCAAACCGAGGTTCGAGACCGCCCTTTGGCTCGGACCGGTCCGCATAGCGGGTAAAAATACTCTCAGCTCTGGAGACGGCAAACCTTTGTAGCAATAAAGAGAGGTTGAGACGTCGTCTCAGCCTCTCTTTATTATTTTTTTATTTGAATTAGGGGAGTTTTAAACTATTTTTGGTCCTTTAGGAATGAATCATATTGTGATTGCATTTCCTTTTGTACCTTGTCATATCCAGCTTTCTTCAATTCTTTGTTCATCTTAGGAATTGTTGTTTCTGGATCTGATGTACCAGTTTGTAGACCGGCTAGATACTTGTTCATAACATTTGAAATATTTGTCAATTCAGTCTTAACGTTCTTTGTCTTGAATTGGAATCCAAGGATTGGAGATGTGATGGCATCTTTTGTATCTTGGATACGTGTTTGAATCATTTCATCAGTTATATTCTTTGTAGGTGTGATCTTGTTGTTATCACCTGTTTGCCATGGTGCTGAATGGTAACCTTCTTTGTAGCCTTTAAGTAGTTCAACACGTTTGTCGTCTTCAACATACTTCCAAGCTTCACCTTTTTCACCGTAAACCAAACCGTTTAGAACTTCTGGGTCACTGTTCATAACGCCAAGAACTTTAACTGCTTTTTCTTTATTGTCAGAGTTGTTACTTACAACATAGTTGTACATTTGTGCTTGAGCTGTTGACTTGATTGCAGGACTAATGGCTCTTGAAACAATTTCTTGTCCAGCTGTTTGTGATAATTGGTGGTCACCGTAATCGAATGGTCCTTGTGTTTCTTGTCTAGCGAACCATGTGTCACCACTCAATGGGCGGTCTGTGTTGTCAGTCGCTGCATCTTTAGCAATGTAGCCCTTCTTGTAGTATTCGTGGAACTTCTTCAATGTTGCTACATAAGCTGGGTCATCATAGGGGTTAATGATCTTCTTACCGTTATCAACCGCATTAACTGCAAATGGATAGTTTTGGTCGATTGCAAAATCAAGGTTAGAACCGATACGTAAATTAGGACCAGTTGAGAATGTTAAAACTTTCTTGTTTTGAGAATGGAATTGATTAAATGCATCTTCCAAATCATCGTATGACTTGATGTTATCAACATTAATGTTGTACTTGTCTAAGTATTTTTTATTAAATGAGATAACTTGTGTTGAATAAACATTGGAGTTGATTGGCATTGCATAAAGCTTACCGTCAATCTTGTTACCTTTGATATAAGCTGGATCTAAGCCTTCATAAGCTGATTTAGCGTACTTAGGTAGCATTGATGTTAAATCAGTATATGCACCTTTTTGAGCATTAACCGCATAGTTATCAGCTTTGGCAATATCATACTTTTCACCAGATGAAACGATAACTGACATCTTTTGCTTGTAATCACCCCAGCCGATATATTGAATCTTCAACTTAGCTCCGGCCTTTTTCTCAAGAACCTTATTCGTGTTGGCAATCAACTTATCGTAATTCTTTGGTTTATCACCAATTTGATACATTAACAATGTTGGTGTGCCATTGTCACTGGCTGATTTCTTTGATCCACAAGCTGTTAATCCTACAGCTGTGACAGCTAAAAGTGACAATCCTACGACACGTTTAACCCATTTTTTCATTTTGTATCCCCCGATACTGAATTTTTATAAAAGTTATTCCTTAACACCACCGATGGTTAGACCACGGACAAAGTATTTCTGGAAGAATGGATAGCTGACTGCGATTGGTAATGTGGCAATAACAACCATGGCCATTCTTGTTGCTTCCTTCGGAATTGCTAGTAAACTGCCACCAAATTGTGAACCCATACCAGAACTTGCCGAAAGCATTTCGATATTTGCTTGAATCTTCATCAATAAGTATTGCAATGGAATCAAGTTGTCGCTTTGGATATATAGCAAGGCGTTGAACCAATCATTCCAGTATCCTAAGGCAGCGAACAAACTGATTGTTGCGATACCAGGTACTGCTAGTGGAATAACGATTTGCGTAAAGATTCTTAATTCACTCGCACCATCGATACGGGCTGATTCGATAATTGATTCAGAAACTTGTCGTTTAAAGAATGTCCGCATAACTATGATATTGAATGGACTGACGGCCATTGGCAATATCAAAGCCCAAAGTGTATCTTTCAAGTGCAAGAAGTTAGTTACAACGATATAGTTAGCAACCATACCAGGTGAGAACAACATCGTGATCAAACAGAAAACCGTGAAGAAACGACGATATTTAAAAGTGTTTCTTGAAATTGCATAGGCATAAGTTGATGTGAATGTTGAGTTGATCAATGTACCAACAACTGTAACTAAGATGGATACCCAGAGTGATCTAAGTAACTCTACACCCATAGTTGCAAGATATCTGTAACCTGCAAAACTCCAAACTTTCGGCCAGAGTCTGTAACCATATGTTGCCAAAGCATTTTCGTCTGTCAATGAAATTACCACAACGAAGAACAATGGAATCAAACATGAGATAGCGAATATCGCAACAATTATATTGAAGAATAAATCAGCACCTTTACTAAAGGAGTGAACTGAAACGCTATCAATTTTCTTTTTCTTCTTATTAATCAATTTCAATTCTCCTTCCTAGAATAGTGCTGAATCGCCATCAAGTTTTCTAACAAGTGCGTTGGTTGAAACTAAGAGGACACATCCAACAACTGACTGATAAAGACTGGCTGCACTGGACATACCAATGTCACCGGTAGATGTTAATCCGTTAAAGATATATGTATCAAGAACTGAGGTTACGTTATATAGAGCTCCTGAGTTCTGTGGGACTTGATAGAACAAACCGAAGTCGGCACGGAAGATATTACCAACAGCCAAGATTGTCATCAAGGTCATCAATGGAACTAGTTGTGGAATCGTAATGTTCTTAATTTGTTGCCACTTGCTTGCACCATCAACGGTAGCGGCTTCATAGTATGTTGGATCGATACCCATAACAGTCGCAAAGTACAAAATACTGTTATACCCGATACCTTTCCACGTCCCAATGAATAGCAAGATAAATGGCCAATACTTAGGTTCCGCATACCAGTTAATGTCGGTGTGCATCATCATGTTTAGCAAACCTTTATCTGGGTTTAAGAATGCCATTACAAAGTATCCGATGATAACCCATGATAAGAAGTAAGGCAAAAGCATTGATGTTTGGTAAACTTTAACCAATCTCTTATGTCTTAATTCACTCATAACGATGGCGAAGAATACTGAGATAACCAAGTTTAAGGAAATAAATCCTAAGTTATACAAAATCGTATTCTTAGTGATCAACCAGGCAGCATCTGAAGTAAATAGGAATTTGAAGTTTTCAAAGCCCACCCACTTACTCTGCATTAAACTGGCTAAAAATCCATCTGGTGAAAAATGGAACTCCTTGAATGCTACTACGTTAGCAAAAACAGGAATATAAAAGAAGAAGATCATCCAAATGGCACCCGGTAAAGCAAACAGTAGAAATGGTCCATTATGGAATACATTGTAGAAGAAACCTTCCTTCTTGCGTTTAGCTGGTGCAGTTGGTTTTGGTCCTTCTGGATTTACGTCATTCTCCATTCTCTTTTTCCTCCTCCCCTCTTAATTAACTTACAAGCAGAATTATAGCGCTTACATAATGGTCAAAATAAGTTACAAATTCTATATTTGTTATACAAATTCTAGGAAAAGTATAAAAAGACTTTTGAAATGATATATCAATTTTTCCGCCTCCGGCTCTTGTACTTTTTAATTTGCTAGAGGATTATTACCAATAATTTTGAACACCAAAAACGCCCAGACCTACACATCGTAAAAATGTAGGTTTGGACGTTTCTTTTGAATAAAATATATTAAAAATTAAATGGAACTAGAAATCCTAAACTCCGGTTTGATCAACACCCATAATTTTGAATCCATAAATTCTGGCTGTATTGCCTGATTGCTCTGCTTTATGAATAAACAGTTTCACATAACGAGCTTCTGTTTTTGAAATAGCATCTTTACTAATATCTAAAGTATTATTCCTGTGTTCAACAACAGTCGTCCAATTTTGCTTGTCATTACTTACCAAAATATCGTAATCTTTCGTATTCCAAGCACTATCTTCGCCACCTGTTGCTGCATTGTAAAGTTCGAAACCTGTAATCGTCTTTGTATTGCCTAGATCTACTATCATGAACGGATTTTCATGCGAATTATCACACCACTTAGTTGTTAAATCACCATCTATTGCGTGTGAAAAATCTTCATTCTCATTGGTGAACCCTGAACCTTCAGTTGCACTGACACCATCCAATTTCGTCAAATCTTGAACACTATATCCTGCTGATTCGTCATACACTGTGATGTAATCAGCTTTTCTGACTTCCGTTGTTCCAGCCGCATTCGTTACTTTACAATTGACTGAATATTGACCAGCTTTAGCAAACTTAACGGTAATGCCTTTTTCAGTTTGAGAAACCACTTCAGCACCTGGTATTTCCCATTCGACACTTTGCGTTGATGGTGATACTTTGGCTGCCAAAGTGACTTCTTCACCTGCTTTCACAAAGGTTGAAGTGGAACTAAATATTGCCTCGGGTTTTTCTAGGACGTTAAATGTATAGCTTGTTGTGGCTGATTTATGAGAATATTCATTATTGAATATATCTTTTGGTGTAACGATATATTCAATGACGCCTTCTGAACGTTTTTCATTCGTGATTGTGAAAGCATTATTTGAGGTCGTTCCGGCTAATGTGGTGTGACCATTAGATTTTCGTTGATAAATATTGTAACCGGCAGTGTCATCATTGGCTTTATCCCACTGCAAACGAACGTTTTCTGTCATATCGTCTGTAACTGTCTTACCTTGAACTTTCAAACCGGTTACATTATTTATTCTTTGGAACTGACCATTGCTAAATGTCATTGAACCGATATTGATTTGGTTTTCACCAGTTGATCCATAAACATTTAAACCAATCGACTTAATTGTTTTGCCGGCCAATTTGGACAAACTAAATCCGTATTCGTGCCAACCATTGATATTATCGTATTTATTAGCATCCAACGTGACCTTTTTATCATTTTCATCGGTCAAAACTAATTCCAGATTCTTTTCGCCTTTAACAACAATCTTGGCTGATTCACTACCAGTTGCCTTTACATCAGACGCGTAAAGTTTGATATAACTGGCCGCATTGTTCTTCATATCGCCAGATAATTCAACAGATGATCCGCCATTGAAAACATTCTTATAACTGAATTTTGCGGAAAGCTTATTACCTTTAGCATTATCAAGAATCCAACGATATGTCGGTAAAATATCTTGAATACTCCGGTTGTTATACGCTCCAGAAGTCATTAACTGACCATTCTTGTAATAGTTATCACCATTACCAACGTTGAAATTCGTGACAAATGGGAATTGGGTTACAGGTGTTTTCTCAACTACATATTTAGAAATACCTTGCCAATTTTGCGATGTATCCACTTTTCTCGGATCGTTATTGGCATTAGTCCACATCTTTTGCTCATTTTCCCAATACTTGTCGACGTCGTAATTAGCACCATCGCGCAAAGTCCAATCAGGACAATATAAACCAATCGAAGTCTTTAATTTACCACTTTCATCCAGTAACATTTCAGGATTGCGAGAACTATTGATTCCGTTCGCTTGCAGGTCAATACCGGCAAAAAGATCGTATGGATTTCGACCTAATTTAAAAGCTTCTTTATTAGATGAACTCAATTTGTCTTTAGTCCAACGGAAATCAATAAACATTTTATCAGCGATACTTTTATCACCTTGTTGGAAGAATGAACTATTTTCATCATTCAACGCACCCTGCCATGTCACATCCCCAGAAGGCAACATTGCATCATACCAAATAATTTGCTGACTAGATTTCTTATGTTCATTTAGATAAACCATCATATCACGTAAATCATGGGCTGTTTGTTCATCGACATCAGTTTCTTCATTGATAAACCAGCCGTCAAAGCCATAGTAATCAGCCATTTCAAGCAATTTATCAGCGACAATGAATTTTCCATTTTTATCTTTTTGAACAAATTGCTTAACCCATTCGGTCTTACCGCCATAAACAGAAGGTGGGAAAAAGACCGTCCCGACCACTGGTACACCATTTCTGTGCGCGGCATCGGTTAAATCACCACTTGGCGGTACGATAATCCCCTCACCGGACGAACCTGCCCAAGCAACCAAAGTATCCACGTATTGCCAGTTAGTGAAGTTATAAACCGCCTTGTTACTGTCACCTTGCGATGGCGTTCCAGCAGTATGACGGTTAGTGATTGCAATTGACAAAACTTTTGCATCTGGATTTTGGTAATCATTAACTTTTTGACCTTGTGCACGTTTAGCCAATTTCACATTGGAAACATTATAACTTGCATCCGGATCCGTTTGCGGACTCCATTTCAATAATCCCTCAGGAAATAAAGCTGTGGCTTCCGGATTCTTTTCAAAATCGTTAGTACCTAAATCATTAATACCTTGTGACTTAAAAGCTGTTTCAGTTCCTATAGCAGCTTGTGCAACTTGGTAATCCAAGTGACTCGAACAAAGCAATGTCACTGACGCCATACCAACTGCAGCAGCTAATATAAATCCCTTTTTAGACATAAACCAGACCCCTCTACGTTTTTATGTAAGTGTTTTCAAGAGAAAGCTTAGCAAGTTATTTTTAGAAATTCCTCTATTTTCTAACTGAAATATTTGGACACTTTAAACTAGATTTACTAGCTTAAGGATAAATTAAAGGGTCCATCTCCAGAGCTGAGAGTATTCACCTGCTATGCGGACCGGCACGAGCCACAGTGCGGTCTCGAGCCTCGGTTTGAAGCCTTGACACAATTCGTCAAGTCTCCAAACACGCCCGGTGGTGTAATGGCTAAAGCCATAACGCCACACCCACAGCTGGTGAATACTCTCAGCTCTTCCGACTCTTTTCTTTTATAATTGGACTAAAAAAACCGCAACCTTATTTCGTTGCAGTCTTCTTTATATGGGATTCAATATACAAGATTCAATTACTTCAATAGCAAGAAACATAGAATCAAATCGTCTCGGTCTTTTAAATCAAATCCTGTTTGTTCATAAAATTTTTCAATTCGATATAGCAATGTATTTCTGTGTAAGAACAACATTTTTGATGTCTTTGCTAGATTAGAGTCGCAGCGATATAACGCATCGATCATTTGGGTTGTTTTATGATCAATTTCAATCTTATCGCGTAAACTCTTAAACAAATCGGTATTCTTCAAATTTTGCTCAACTAGAAAATCTAAGATTACGGTCGAAAGATTATTAACTCGGTCTCTCATTTCTATTGATTTTTTAAACAAGCGTCTTTCGCTCTCAAAAATGTTAGGTAGCTTCTCATCGACTGGCCAAAACTGCCCAATGTAAAGGTTACTCTTGGTATAAAAATCTGAATCGAGTAATTGAACCATCTGTTGGATGCTCTCTTTATCCATGCAACTAGTCGTTTCTGTTTCAATTAATACTCCTGAATTATTACTGATTAAAAAGCAATCGACCACATCATCAAAGGTATCTTTGAATACTCTCAACCATTCAATGGCATTTTGCTTAGTTTCATTCTTTTGGATTTCAAATTGAATGATTCTAACATTTTTATTTATTGTGGGAATGTCGTCAGCTTTACCTGTCAAAAAATGCCACCAATTATTCTGAACAGCTTTGGAGGAATCCTCTTGGCTCATCAGCGACAACAAAAACTTTTCTGGTTCGGTTAGATTACGCTTATCAACGTTGATCCATTGACCGGCAATCAGACAATTAAAACTAGTTGCATTCGAAACTGGCTCAGTCGTCAACTTTGCACTTGGATAAAGTTTTAAAAATCTTGCTACACTTCCCACCATAATATTTGCCACCATTCACGTTCTATATATTTTGAAAAACTATCGTAATAATATTTTCTTAACGGATATAATTGTAACGCTTACATAAATGACAAATTAAGTAACAAATTCTAGTTTTATTGTCTAAATTCGAGATTGTACTTCAAAAACACCAATCAAATTATCTGGTTGGTGCTTTTTTTAATTATGCCGTCTCCAGAGCTGGGAAATATTCTCAAGCTGTGCGGAACGGCCCGAGCCAAAGTACGGTCTCGGGCCTCGGTTTGGAGACTTACCACAGACCGGTAAGTCTCCAAACTCGCCCGGTGATATAGGTACGGGAGATTTCTCCCGTGCTTATATCACTACCACGGCACACAAATATTTCCCAGCTCTTCCGACTAGTTGATCAGTAATAATTGAATATAAAATTATTCAAATATATTTATATTCAAGAAATTTTTAAACGGCGAATTTTAAACTATGAAATATTGATATTAAACTATTATCTAATGGCTTCTTCTGTCTTATCATCAAAGAAATGTGCTTTATTCAAATCAAAAGTTAAGTCTACTGTATCGCCTGGTTTGTGATAATCACGTGCATCAACGATTGCAACGAATTCTGTACCGTCAATCTTTGAGTAAAGCATTGAAGTTGCACCCAATAATTCAGATACGACGACTTCACATTTAACAGATGATTCAGGCCATGTCTCTTCAAAAGCACCTTCAGCGTGAATATCTTCTGGACGAAGGCCTAAAGTAACGCGTTTGCCATTGTAGCCTTTTTCATTAAGAACTTTGGCACGTCCTTCAGGAACCTTCAATGATAATCCTTGTCCATCTTTAATGATGCCATCTTTATATTCAACTTCGAAGAAATTCATTGCTGGTGATCCAATAAATCCGGCAACAAATTTGTTCTTAGGTGTTGCATAAACTTCATGTGGTGTTCCGATCTGTTGAACCTCACCCATTGACATAACAACGATTCTGTCGGCCATGGTCATAGCTTCGGTTTGATCGTGGGTAACGTAAATTGTAGTTGTGTTGAGTCTTTGGTGTAGTCGAGCAATTTCAGCACGCATGTTAACACGTAATTTGGCATCCAAGTTAGATAATGGTTCATCCATTAGGAAAATTGGTGCATCACGAACGATTGCTCTACCTAAAGCAACACGTTGTCTTTGACCACCAGATAAAGCAGCAGGTTTTCTATCAAGATACTCTTCCAATCCCAATACTTCAGCGGCGTATTTAACTTTTTCTTCAATCTTTTCTTTTTCGTATTTACGCAACTTCAAACCAAAAGCCATGTTGTTAAATACAGTCATATGTGGATACAAAGCATAATTTTGGAAAACCATGGCAATATCACGGTCTTTAGGAGCTGTATCATTTTCATACTTACCATCGATGATCAATTCACCTTTAGAAATATCTTCCAAACCGGCAATCATACGAAGAGTTGTTGACTTACCACAACCTGATGGCCCAACGAAGACGATGAATTCCTTGTCTTTGATATGTAAATCGAAATCTGAAACAGCATAAGCATCTTCTTCAGAGTTAGCGTATTTCTTATAAATGTGATTTAAATCAATTTCTACCATAATTAGAACCTCTCACGATTATTTATTTATATTATGTCTGTCTTTAATTGATATACCCATTTTATTTGAAAAACGCTTACATTAAAAATACAAAACAACTAAAATCTTTTGGTATTTTTGTACACTATTGCTAAAAGTGCCGTCTCCGGAGCAGGGAGGTAGGATTTCGCCTGCTATGCGGACCGGTCCGAGCCAAAGTGCGGTCTCGAACCTCGGTTTGAAGTCTTACCAAAGACCGGTAAGTCTCCAAACTCGCCCGGTGGTGTAACGGCTAAAGCCGTAACGCCACACCCACAGCGGGTGAATCCTACCTCTCTGCTCCTCCGACTAATTTAACTATTCACTCCGATCATCTTCTACAAATTTAAAAATAGACTATAAGCCATACCATCGCGGCATTTTTTATAGTCTACTTCAATTAATTATATTTATGCATGGTGCTAGTTGATAACCTACTTTTAATATTTCACGGCCTAAAATTGTTTGAATATAAATACATTCAAATATTTTACATTCAACAAATAACGATTAATTAGTCGGAAGAACTGGGAAATATTTGTGTGCCGTGGTAGTGGTATAAGTACGGGAGATTTCTCCCGTATTTATACCACCGGACGTGTTTGGAGACTTGACGAACTGTGTCAAGGCTTCAAACCGAGGTTCGAGACCGCCCTTTGGCTCGGGCCGTTCCGCACAGCTTGAGAATATTTCCCAGCTCTGGAGACGGCATATTTAACTGGCAGCCGAAACCTAAAATCTATAACTTCTGATTTCTGCTGGACGCAAAACTTTCACATCCCTATCAGCAATTTCTTCTTCTAAGAAGTTTACTGTTTCTGCTTTTGTCAAAATATTTGATTCAACAGTAGCTTCCTTATTAGTCAAATTGTAGCCCCGTAGCACATTCTTTTGGCCGTCTTCTGCTTGTTTCAAACTTGTCACAGCAAGGTTATCTGCCTTCAAAGTAATAAATGCATCGACTGGTTTTCTTTTTCCTGAATGAACTCCTGTTTGAACTGCTTGAATCTCGACTTGGTTACTTCTCGCCTTTTGATATGAATCAATGCGGCTTTCATCTGATCCATCGTGGAATGAAAGGCTATATTTACCTGAATATTCACCTAAGCACTGTGCTTCTGGTGTTTCAAAGTAACCCCAATCGCCCATTTCTCCGGTACAACGTAAAAGTGTGATTGCAATCGTATTGTCTTCGGGGAGAATTTCGTATTCATTCAAACCAAAGTTTCCGACTGTTACTCCATTTTTGTCATCATGGATATTAACAAATGCCTGTTCATGTTGTGGGTTGGTTGGATTTTGCCATGTTTCATTAACTTTGTTTGAACGTTCAACTACTTCATAAATTGACTCTGCTGTGTGCTTGTCCGCTTTCAAATCTGTCTTAAATAAAACACGCACACGGTGGTCTTTTACTTTATTATTGAATGATGTTTCAAAGTTTAATTGGTCAGAATCTTTTGACATTGTAATTGTCGTTGTAAAGGTAACTGGCACGGTTTTCTCAGAACGGTTAGCAACGCGATTGGTTATATCAATCACTGCTTGTTGCTCATAAGCTAGTCGTTCGTCGGCTGAAACTGGTAAATCCATTGTCTGAATCAATGCAATTTCAGCACCCAAGGTATCATTGCTGATGACTTTGACAACTGCTGGGCTATCTGATGAAAGAATAGTCTTCTGGTCAGCTGATTGACGATAAATATACTCGTTACCAATATCACCAGTATCTTCAAGAATCAATTGATCATTGTATTCATGATTAGTTTTCTTGTCTAGAATATCCAAACTGCCGTCATGCTTAACTGTTACTTTAAGATAATCGTTTTCCAAAACATTATTTGTTTCGTCAAATATAGTTGGTTCTTCACTTGGCAATTGTTCTGAATCAGCCTTGATCAAAGCCAATGTTTCCCATGCAAACGCTGGCATCGTCATATTGACTTGCACAGTCACATAGAGTGCCATGTAAGGAATTCTGAATTTTGTCTTTGGTAAATCATAACCAAATCTAACTTCAGTTCCAATCAAATTAAATGGAACACGTTCACCTTTAGAATTGACGACTTCTAGGGCTGGTAAAGCCTGTTCTACTGCCTTCATTTTTTCAAATTGAGCATCAGGGCGACCGTCTGCAAATAATGCTCGGTCCCATTCAATTTCAACTGTCTTCAATTCGGACTTTTTATAACCATTCGTATTGATTAAAACAAATGGCTTGCTGTCGTCTGGAAAAATAGTTGTATCAATTTGGGAAGAAATTGTATCCAATGCTTCCTTGGCAACAAACTGACCAACTTCTTGTGACTTTTCAAATCTTGTCATCATTTCACGGTGAACTTCATCAACTGAACAGCCACAAATACTATCGTGAGGGTTGTTTTGTAATAAAGTTTTCCAAGCGTAACGTAATTGGTCATGTGGATAATCAGCTTTTTCTTGATCATAAGCCATGGTTGCCAACGGTTCCGCAATATTTTCCAATTGACGTTCAACTTTCGTATTGGCTTGTTTCAAATAAACTCGTGAAGAAGCTGTGTTTGCCAATGTATACCAACCGTCAGTTTCTTGACTTGTCAATTCACCATCAACGGAGCCAAGGTCTTCAGGAATACTTTCAGCCACAGCAGCTAAGTAATCGTCGAAATTAGAGTGAATAAATTCATAATCAGGATACAATTCTTGAGCAACTTTTAGTGCTTCAATAACATCTTGTTGGACTGGCTCGTGGTCAACACCATTCATCATTAAAAGATTGTCAGTTGAAGCATATTTTTCAGCATCTGCCAATTTTTCAGCCCAATATTTTTTAGCAGCATCTTTATCCACCGGAATCTCGTTACCGTTGCTATACCAATTAGCAAAGAGAATACTCAAGACTTTTGAATCATCCGGACCCTTCCACCACATTTCTGAGTATTGAGAAGTATATTTTTCATTATCAAAGACTTGGTTATTCAAGCCAGTTGGTTTAACTCCACGCCCAAAAGCAGCGTACTTCAAGTCGGCCAACTTCAACATCTGAGCAGTTTGGCCCATATTTCCAAAAGTATCTGGGAAGTAGCCCAAATCGACTGGTTTGCCCCACTTCTTAGAATCTTGATTACCAATCAACATATCGCGTGCATTGGCTTCACCACTGATCAGAAAGTCATCTTGCAAGATATAAAATGGTCCGACACGTAACTTACCCTGCTCAACCAAAGCTCTAACTTCAGCTTCTCTTTCTGGTCGAACTTGTAAATAATCATCCAAAATAATTGTTTGTCCATCTAAGTGGAAACTGTTGAATTCAGGGTCTCTTTTAAATAAATCCAACAAATCGTCCATCAATTGAACTAGACGCATATGATGATGTTCATATCCCATATACCATTCACGATCCCAGTGACTGTGTGAAATAACGAATACTTTCTTTTTCATGTTTTTTCTACCTTTATTCCTTAATTTTGTAGTCGAAATAGTTTAAGAATAGTTCGCAATACATCATATTGGCCCAAGAGAACCATTCACGCGTATATTCTTTTGGATTATCAACGTTGAATCCTTCGTGCATCATGTTGGTTCCAGCAGTTGTTTGAACCATATTTTCCAACAAACGAGCTTTTTCTGCTTGGTCATTGGATGTTAAACCTTGAATTGCTAAAGCAATATGCCAAATATAATTCTTAGGTGTGTGCGGACTGCCCAACCCTTTGCCATATTTTCCAGCATAATAATAAGGATTTTCTGGACTTAAAATAGTTTTTCTGGTATTTACATAAGTGGAATCGTCCAAGTCTACATAATGTAAATATGGAGCACTCAATAGATTAGGGACATTTCCATCATCCATAATTAAAAAGTTTCCTAAGCCATCTGTTTCATAGGCATAAATTCTTTCGCCCGCCGCATTAGTAGTCGTACCGTATTCTTCAATTCCTGAACGAATTTCTGACTGTAGTTTTTTAGCGCGGTCGACAATTTTGGCATCATCCAACACACTGCTGAAAATTTCTTGCACATAGTCCAAAACCAAAACGGCAAACATATTGGCTGGAACTAAATATCCGTAAACACAAGCATCATCGCTCGGACGAAAGGCTGACCAAATCATCCCTGTTTCCTTAACTGGTGAACCTAAACCATTGTGAGTCAGCGTATCTTCGGGACGGTCATCATCTCTTTCAAAGCGGTACTCTGACTTAGTCATATGATGCTGTTCAATTTCAAAGACGTTTAGCATTTTTTTGATACCACTGACAAAATCAGCGTCGAAATGATCGATTCGACCAGTATTTTTGAATAATAAATATGCCAATTGAACTGGAAAACAGAGTGAATCAATTTCAAATTTACGTTCCCAAATCCAAGGTGTCATCTCAGTGTGATCCTTTTGGTGACCAGCATTGTTGGGTTCACTGTTGAATGCATTAGCATACGGATCATGATTCATATTGAAGAATTGACGTTTAACGACGCCACGAATAAAATCAGATACTTCCGGAATTTGTTGCGCCATTACTAAATATGGTCGAACTTGGCAAGTCGAATCGCGTTGCCACATTGCTGGAATATCGCCTGTCAAAATGAATTTATCATCATCCGCAATCTTTTTAACCGTTGTTTCAAGTGTATTGGCATAGGTAACATTGAAGACCTTGGCCCAGTCAGCATGCTCTGCACCGGCCTTTTCAGTGACTTGTGACATGAATTGTTTAATATCTGGTGAAATTATTTGTTTTGTCAATTTCAAATCCTCCAATTGATATATCATTTGCCCAATTAGTATAATGCATGCGTTTACAAAAAACTAGTTCTTTTTCCAAAATTATGTGCTATATTATAAGCAATAGAAAGGATTTGGACATATGGAACCGAAATATAAGCTGATATATCAAAGTTTAAAAGACGACATAATTAATAAAAAATATTCAATTGGAGATAAACTCCCAAGTGAAATTCAACTAGCTGCTGACTATAAAGTTAGTCGAATCACATCTAAGCGTGCTTTAACCGAATTGGAAAACGATGGTTTGGTCACACGCCAAGCCGGAGTTGGGACAATTGTTCAAAAAGACGCATTAGAAACAATACAAAAAAAAGAGATTATTTTCGTAATCCCTTTTGCTAACAATAATGAATTTGGTGATTATACCAATGGCTTGTTGCAAGTCCTAGGTGATAAATATCAATTAACTACTATCACAAATGAAGTCTTTCGAAAATTACCGATGGATCGGGTAAAATCTGCCGAAGGGGTCATTTATTACATCGAAACACTCGATAAAGAGATTGAAACTATCACCAATTTATATCTCCACAACGTGCCAATTGTCATTTTGGATAAGTTCTTCGAAGACCTACCCATTCCCGCCGTAACTTCGGATAACTTTAATGGTGGCTTCTTGGCCACTAAAGAATTGTTGAAAAATAAACATCGAAACATTTCATACCTAATGGTCACGCCCAAGTTGAGCGAGGCATCTGTCAGGTCACGTTTCTTCGGCTACCTTTCAGCATTAAACGAAAAACAGACTGTTCCTTCAGTTTTGAAAATTAATCTTGAACAGGATGACGACTTAACCGACTTGGTCCAGCAGATTAAAACCAACAATATCACTGCATTAGTCATCGAAAATGACGTTGTGGCTATTAAAATCATGAACGAATTACGTGATTTCGATATTAAAATACCGCAAGACCTTTCCATAGTTGGTTTCGATAATATTCAAGCATCAAAACTGAGCTATCCTGCGCTAACCACAATTGACCAAAACTTCGTTTCGTTAGGTCAACATTCGGCTAAGATTTTACTAAAAATCATCAACGACCCCGCCTACATTGCTCCAGAACGAACAGTTATCCCCGTCACTTTAATCAAACGTCAATCAATTCAAAAGCTAGGAGACTAATAATGCAAGTTTCACAAATCGACACTCGACAAGGTACTAACAACACTGCTGATTTTTCACATGGGAATACTCTGCCATACACTGGTGTTCCTTTCGGAATGAATTATTTTGTTCCACAAACTACTTTTGAAGATACATCTTGGTACTTCTCGCCGACTTCCCATCAATTTGCCGGTATTAAAATCACCCACCAACCCAGTCCATGGATTGGCGATTTTTCTGCCTTCACATTGACTGGCGCTACTGGAAGAATTGATATTAGTAGTAAATCTTTTGATCAAGTGGGTTCCTATCGACCTGACGAGGCAATTTTTAATCCTCACCAGATTTCCATCTATGATCAGAGATACGAAGTCCGTACACAAGTTGCCCCCACTGAATATGGAGCTATTTTCAAGTACAGCTTTGACCGCAGTGAACCTAAGGTTATCGTTCATATTCCTAAAAAAGGTCAATTCAAATTAAACGCCAATCAAGATGAATTAGATTTACTTGTGCAAAACTTTGACGCTCACTTTAACGATGATTTTAAATTTTATGCTAAATTGAAATTTGATAAAAAGATTCAATCAACTGTCACGTTGCATCAGACGAACCCCGATTACGATTGGATGATTCTTTCTTTTGAGGATACTGATGAAATCAATGTCCGTTTGGCAACTTCATTTATCAGTTTTGAACAAGCTGATGTTGCTCTAACTCGTTTAAATAATTCCACTTTTGAAAATGTTAAACAGCTTGCTCAAGATGGCTGGCAACACTACTTAGACTTGGTTGACGTGACTGACAGAAATCGTACTAAAGTGTCGACTTTCTATCATTGTTTATACCGTGTTTTCCTCTTTCCACAAAAATGTTATGAGATTGACGAAAATAACGATCCGATCCACTATGATCTATACAATAATCAAGTAAAACCAGGCTATTTATACATGAATAATGGTTTCTGGGACACAAGTAAGAGTGTTTACCCACTATTCTCATTACTGGCTAAGGATGAGTACCATCAAATGCTTCTAGGATTCTACAACAGCTTCTTAGAGAGCGGTTATCTGCCAAAGTGGCTTGCTCCCGAGGAACGTGGAATGATGCCTGGTACCTTGATTGATGCCGTTATCGCTGATGCTTCCGTTAAAGGAATTTTGACACCGGACGAAATGCAACAGTTCTTAGACGCCATGCTCAAAGGTGCCAATGTTGAAAGCTCTGATGAACGCTTAGGTCGAGTCGGTATGGGCGACTTCAATTCCTACGGTTACCTCCCATTTGATAAATACAAGGAATCAGTTAATCAAACGCTCGATTATACTTTCAGTGATTTTTGTATTTCACAAGTAGCCAAACTAGTTGGCAATGATGAACTGGCGGCCAAATATGAAAAGTCCGCTTTAAACTATCAAAATATTTTTGACCCTGAAACCGGCTTGATGCGTCCTAAGGATTCAGAAGGTGAATTTAAACCTGATTTCGATTCTATCAGTTGGGGCGATGACTACACTGAAGGCAGCTCATGGCAAAACAGTTTTGCCGTCTATCACGATGTTAATGGCCTCAAGGAGCTTTACAGTGAAGATTTAACTTTTGAGCAGACGTTAATTAAATTAGCTAACCAAAAACCAAGTTTCAATGTTGGTGGCTATGGGTTTCAAATTCACGAAATGACTGAAATGTCAGCAATCGACTTTGGTCAAATCGCCATTTCCAACCAGCCAAGTTTCCACCTGCCCTATCTATTCGCCTACACTGACCACCCTGAATACACGCAATTATTAGTCAAACAGTTATCAAACCAATTCAACGATTCAATCGACGGCTACCCTGGAGACGAAGATAACGGCTCAATGTCAGCTTGGTATGTCTTCGCATGCCTCGGCTTCTACCCTGTTTGTCCAGGAACAGACGAATACGTTTTTGGTATTTCGCAATTCGATAAAATCGTCCTAAATCTTCAAGACAACAAGAAATTCACTATCAGATCAAAACGTAACTATCCTCAAAATCAATTCGTTGAATCACGTCTTTTGAATGGCAAAAAATTATCGCAACGTTTTATCAAGCAAGACCAACTGACATCAGGCGGTGAACTCGTTTCAAACTTATGTTTATTACCCGCAGATGCTAATAACGAAGAGTTACCATTCTCATTAAGCAACAACTAAAAAAAGCCCTCGGTAAATCAACTTAGATTTACTGAGAGCTTTTTGCATGTTTTCAATTAATTTATTTAACAATGACTTTCATCCCGTCAGGAACAGTCGAATTGATCCACTTAGCATCAGGAATCGTTAATCTGACACAGCCATGACTTGAAGGTTTCCCCAATTTGTGAGCTTCACTTTCAACGTACTTTCCCTTTTCATCAGTTGGTACAGAATGGAACAAATAAACGCCCCAATCCTTGAAAGAAGTCCAATAGTTGGCGCCTTCCTTAGATTCAGCATTGTAGAAGTGATCGCCACGATTTTGAATTTGGAAATTCCCCTTTGGAGTTGGTGAATCCTTACTACCAGTAGCGGCTTTCATAGTGTAAAGAACATCATTATCATTTTTAATATAAACTCTTTGTTTGGCAATTGATACTTCGATATAAGCATCCTTATATTTATTCAGATCTGGATAGGCTTTCGATTCAGAGGGATGCTTCCATTCATCCAAATCTTTCTTTTTAGCTGCAGCTTTTTTGGCGGCTTTAGCTTTAGCCTTCTTAGAAACTTTAGTTGTCTTAGGTTCAGCCTCAACTGAGTGTGTATCATTAGCATTTATGGCAAAAGCAACAAGAGCAATCGCTAATACTCCAACAATGGCAATGACTGCCGTTATAATCTTTTTATTTTTAAGCATAAAATCCCCCGTGTTCTAATAATAATACAGGTATTAATATCGCACAATGGATTTTTCACTAATGTTAGGATTTCTGCCGTCTCCGGAGCTGGAAGAGAGGATTTCACCTGCTATGCGGACCTGTCCGAGCCACAGTGCGGTCTCGAACCTCGGTTTGAAGCCTTACCAAAGACCGGTAAGTCTCCAAACACGCCCGGTGGTGTAACGGCTAAAGCCGTAACGCCACACCCACAGCGGGTGAATCCTCTCTCCCATCTCCTCCGACTCATTTATACATACTTGACTCATATCTAAGTTTAAATCCAATCTATCATAGCTATTTATTTTTAATTTCTGATTAATTTATTAATCCAAAGCAATTATCAAGCAATCAGAAGTATCCGATTCAAGACAACAGACCTTATCAAACACATTAGCCTACGGGTTCCAGTGATGGAGACAGCTATGAGAGTGGCGTTAGAGCAGCGATTTTCTGCTCTTACACCACTGACGTATTTTGAGATTCGCGCACCATGCGAAGCTCAAAATCGAGGCGCGAGACCGTACTTTGGCTCGCACCGGTCCATAGCGTCGGAATCACTGGAACCCGTAGGCGGCAGTCTTTCAATACAATAAAAAAAGGCAGCAGCCTAATAGACTACTACCAAATTAATTATTATAAATTATAGACGCTTGTTTAATTCTTTACCTAGTTCTTCATAGCCAGGACGACCTAGAAGACCAAACATATTTCTCTTGTATGCTTCAACACCTGGTTGGTTGAATGGGTTAATACCGTTCAAGTAACCAGAAATACCAACAGCAATTTCGAAGAAGTACATCAAGTAGCCTAAGTTAAAGGCATCTTGTTTTTCAATGTGAACTGACATAACAGGAACGCCACCGTCAGTATGTGCAAGAACAACACCTTCGTAAGCCTTCTTGTTAACAAAGTCCATTGACTTGTTTTCCAAGTACTTCAAGCCGTCAAGATTATCTTTTTCGGCAGGGATTGTAACATCATGTCTTGGTGTGTCGATTAGAACAACAGTTTCCATAAGGTTACGACGACCTTCTTGGATATATTGACCTAATGAGTGCAAGTCAGTTGAGAAGTTAGCTGATGATGGGTAGATACCCTTTTGATCTTTACCTTCAGATTCACCCATCAATTGCTTCCACCATTCGCCAAAGTATTGAACGTTTGGTTCGTAGTTTTCTAGCAATTCTGTTGTGTAACCTTTACGGTATAAGATATTTCTCAAAGCAGCATACTTGTAAGCATCGTTCTTTGTAAGATCAGCTGATGAGTAGTCTTCACGTGATTGTGCAGCACCTTCCATCAACTTGTCGATGTCGATACCAGCAACGGCAATTGGCAATAAACCAACGGCTGTAAGAACTGAGAAACGACCACCGATATCATCAGGAACAACGAATTCTTCGTAGCCTTCAGCATCTGATTCAGTCTTCAAAGCACCCTTAGCACGGTCTGTTGTAGCATAGATACGGCCCTTGGCACCATCAACACCATATTTTTCAATCAATTTAGCCTTCAAAATACGGAAAGCGATTGAAGGTTCTGTAGTTGTACCAGATTTTGAAATAACGTTGATACTGAAGTCACGGTCACCGATAACTTCTAGTAAATCAGCAATGTAGTTTGGAGAAATTGAGTTACCACAGAAGTAAACTTCTGGGACATCTTTTTCATTCTTAACGTTATAGAATGATGAGCTTAGGAAGTCGATTGCAGCACGGGCACCTAAGTATGAACCACCAATACCAATTCCGATAAATACTTCTGAATCAGATTGGATCTTTTTAGCAGCTTTCTTAATGCGAGCGAATTCATCCTTGTCATAATCAACAGGCAAGTCGATGAAACCACGGAAGTCAGCACCAGCACCGGTACCCTTACGTAATTCATCGTCAGCAGCACTAACAAGTGCTTGCATTTCGCCAAGTTCATTATCTTGAATAAACTTGCTTAATTTTGAATCATCAAATTTAATTTGTGACATTTTCTCTCCTCCATATATATCGTCAAAACTAGATTAATCATTTTCGCAGAAAATTTCAAATTTTTATTAACTTTTTTATCCATTTTCCAACAAAATATAATAAATATCCGACCGCGGCTCCAAGAGTATTGAAGATCACATCATCAATGTCAGTGACTCCGGTGTTCAAAATGAACTGTAAAGTCTCAATTGAAGTTGAAATCAAGGCACCAATCAGGACAACCTGGAAGAATCCAAGGTGCTTTTTGGTCAATGCTGGGATAAATACTCCCATTGGTACGAACCACACAATGTTACCATATAAATTATAAAAAAAGTCAACTAACGATTGACCTTTTGATAATTTAAATGTTTCTACGAGCGGAATAATATTTATTTGGGATAATGGTCGATGGAAATAAAATTTGAATTGCCATAAGAAATAGCTATCCCGAAAAACTGTTAAAGCAAAAAGTAGGAAAACATAAAACGCAAAAACGGCCAACCCGAGTTCCCGGCCAAAGTTCGTCTTTTTGTTCTTAATTTTTATCCACAGAAACCTCAAGACAATAAAAAATAAGGTATACAATATTGCTTTATCAACAGCGTAAAAGGAAAGCCTAATCAATGGAAAATGATTGATTTTCATTGCATATAGCTTGTATATGTAATCATACAACGGTCCTAAAAATATCATTTTACTCATTCTTTCCCACTTTTTACCTATATCGTATTATACTAACAATTAAGCATTTTATTTAGGCTTTAAATAGATTTATTAAAGAAATTTTACAAACAAGGAATTATTAATGAATAAATTAAAAAATATCCTCAATAAAAGACTAGGTTTCATGGGACTCCTAATCTTTTTCCTCTGGTTTAAAACGGTCATTGCTTATTACGCCGACTTTTCGTTAGGCGTTTCGGACCCGTTACAACATTTGATTCTGATCATCAATCCGATTGCAACAGCCGTTATCTTACTCAGTATAGCGTTATACATAACCCGTTCCAAAGCATCTTACATCGTTATGGGCGTTATATACTTCTTAGAATCAGCCCTGCTTTACGGGAATATTCTTTACTATCGTGAGTTCAGCGATTTTCTATCATTCAACACGATTGCCGGAGTTTCTAAGGTTTCCAAGGGACTCGGTGGCAGTGCTGCCAATATGATGCAACCACATGATTTTATTTATGGTTTAGATTTCATTATTATCGCTATATTGTTACTTACCCATTATATCAAAATTGATGCCAGACCAATGAGAAAATTGACAGCAATTGCGACAACTTTTTTGGGAATCTTTTTCTTCTCACTCAATTTAACTATTGCCGAAAGTAACCGTCCGCAATTACTCGGTCGAACCTTTGATCGAGCTTATATCGTCAAGTACTTGGGGCTCAACACTTTTCTAGCTTATGACTCAATCAAGACAGTTCAAAATAACCAAGTCCGTTCGGAAGCGGTCGGGACGGATATGGATGATGTCCTTTCCTATACCAAACAGAATTATGCCAAACCAAATCCCAAATATTTTGGCGAAGCTAAAGGAAAGAATATTATCGTTATTCATTTGGAAAGTTTTCAACAATTTTTGATCAACGATAAAGTCAACGACCAAGAAGTTACACCATTTTTAAACAGCCTCTATAACGATAAAAATACGATGTCATTCGATAATTTCTATCATCAAGTTGGACAAGGTAAAACTAGTGATGCCGAAAACATGCTTGAAACTGGCCTCTTCGGATTACCTGAAGGATCGCTTTTCTCAAAACTTGGCAGCGACAATACCTTCCAAGCTGCACCTGCTATTTTAGGACAAAAAGATGGCTATACTAGCGCTGTTTTCCACGGTAATGTCGGTAGTTTCTGGAACCGTGACAATGTTTATAAAAACATGGGGTACGACTACTTCTTTGATTCCAGTTATTACAATAAAACTGACGATTCAAGTTTGCAATATGGTATGAAAGATAAATTAATGCTTTCAGAAAGTGTCAAATATCTCGAACAGTTGCAACAACCGTTCTACACTAAATTTATTACCGTTACCAACCACTATCCATTTGATTTACCAGCTGAAGATAATGACGGCTTCCAAGCTCCAAATACTGATAACAGTGCCGTTAACAACTACTTTGTCACTGCCCATTATTTAGATAACGCTTTGAAAGAATTCTTCGATTATCTGAAATCAAGTGGGATTTACGACAATTCAATGATTGTTCTTTACGGCGATCACTATGGACTTTCAAACAGTCAAAACACTGCCCTAGCGCCATTAGTGGGAGTCGACAGCAGCGACTGGACTGAATTCAATGATTCGCAAATGCAAAAAGTTCCATTTATGATTCACATGAAAGGCCTCAAAGGTGGCATCAATCACACATATGGTGGTGAAATCGACGTCTTACCAACTATTCTCCACATGGCAGGCATCAACACTAAACAATACGTGCAATTAGGAACCGACCTGTTGTCGAAAAATCACAGTCAAATCGTAGCTTTCCGAAATAAGAACTTTATCACGCCAAATTACACCGTCTTGAAAGATAGCGATGGCAATCCACAAGTATTCAAGAACAGTACTGGCGAACAAGTCGACCTTGATCAAGATCCAGTTTTGAAGCGAAAAGTTGCTAAGTGGCAAGAAGCAGTTAATACTAAATTGAAATTATCAGATACCATTAACAATAAAAATCTATTACGTTTCTATACACCAACCGGATTTACACCAATTGATTCCAAAGATTACAGTTACCAAAATGAAATCCAAAGATTAGTCAAAACACGTGATGATCTTGGTTTGAAATCAACCAGTGTTTATTCCAAGAATGGCAATAAAACAACCACTAATCTGTACAATACTGACGCTCCAGAACTAAATGGCGACCGAACAGTAATTGACAGTTGGTCCAGTATTCTCAAGGGCAATAGCGATACATCAAATTAAGTCAGCAAACGCTGGCTTTTTTTATTGCCAGAAATAACGTATTATTAACCGGTGGGTCTTTTGGTGGTCTGCCGCCGAAGGTGGACATCAAGGCAGTCGCTATGGGGACCGGTCCAAACCAAGGTCTCGGACCTCGATTTGAATCCTTGCACAGACCGCAAGTATCCAAATTCGCCCCGTGGTGTAATGGCTAAAGCCATAACGCCACCTCCACAGCAGACTACCTTGATGTCCGCCTTTGGCTAATTTATTTTTTATGATATTTATTCTTACATCAATGGAATTATTATTTTTGTCATTTCCATTACAAAAACAAAAAATATTAAATTATCAATTAATATACGTAATAAATACCAACAACAAAACAAATAACCAATACATTAGTCTCTGGGTGTGTGGGATGTGATCCGCAGTGATAGTGGTGTTAGGACGGGGGACCTTCCCGTTCTTACACCACAGGACGTCTTTTGAGACGCGAACTTCGGCTCAAAAGCGAGGGTCGAGACCGCTCTATGGCTCGAGCCGGTCCCACAGCAGAGCACATCCCTCACACCCAGAGACGGCATTTCTTAGTTACGAGGAAAAACATGAAAAAAATTCAATCCATTTTAAACACGAGACTAGGTTTTCTAACCTTATTAGCTCTCTGTTTATGGTTCAAATCAGTTCTGGCATACTTCATGGGGTTTTCACTGGCCATTAATAATCTCTGGCAATACTTCTTTATCATCGTGAATCCCTTCGCAACAACTGTTCTTTTGTTGAGTTTGGCACTTTATCTCAATAAGCCGAAACTTTCCTACATCGTTATGGGCATTATTCATATTGTGGATACCATCTTTATTTATGCAAATATCCTTTATTATCGTGAAAACGGCGACTTTCTATCTGTCAGCACTATTACAGGTGTTTCTAAAGTCGCCAAAGGTCTTGGAAAAAGTACCGCTAGTGCCATGCAATTGAGCGATATATTCTACTTTATTGACTTCATAATAATAATTATTTTGTTCGCTACTCACTTTATAAAAATCGACAAGCGACCTTTTCGAAAAGTCACTGCCCTAGCAACCACTTGTTTAGGACTAGCATTATTCTCAGCCGATTTGGCAGGTTCTGAAGCCAATCGTCCCCAATTACTTGGAAAAACCTTTGATCACTCTTATATCGTCAAATATTTGGGTATTAACAGTTTTCTAGCCTATGATTCAGTTCGTTCAATTCAAAATGATCAAGTTCGTTCTAGTGCTACCGAGACTGAAGTTGATACAGCGCTCGACTATACCAAAGAACATTACGCCGCACCTAACGCTCAGTATTTTGGCAAAGCCAATGGTAAAAATATCATTGTTATTCACTTGGAAAGTTTTGAACAATTCTTAATTGGCATGAAGATTAACGGTCAGGAAGTTACACCATTTCTGAACAGTCTCTACAACGACCAAAACACTCTTTCCTATGATAATTTCTTCAATCAAGTTGGTGGTGGCCGGACTAGTGACGCCGAAACAATGCTTGAGTCTGACCTCTTCGGATTGCCTGAAGGATCATTCTTCCAGAAGCTCGGTGGCGACAATACTTTCCAATCAGCTCCTGCAATTCTTCAGCAACAAAAAAACTACACGAGTGCCGTTTTCCACGGTAATATCGGTAGTTTCTGGGGACGAAATGTAACCTATAAGAATATGGGTTATAACTATTTCTTTGATGAAACTTATTACGATACCAAAGATCCTGACACCTTGTCGTTGAACGGCTATGGTGTCAAAGATAAGCTTTTGTTTGCGGAGGGTGCTAAGTATCTGGAACAGATGCAACAGCCCTTCTACACGAAATTTTTAACTATTACTAATCATGTCGGCTATCAATTTTCAGATGAGGACAACGCCGATTTCCAAACTGCTGACAATCCTAATCCAACCGTCAACAGCTATTTCAAAACAGCTCATTACTTGGACAAGTCAGTTGAAGAGTTTTTCAATTATCTCAAGGCATCTGGCTTAGATAAAAACACCATGGTTGTCTTATATGGTGACCACTATGGCTTGAATGATACGCAACACAAATCTCTTTCAACCATGGTTGGTAAAACCCCTGATACTTGGACTAAATTCAATGATACGCAAATGCAGCGAGTTCCATTTATGATTCACATGGATGGTTTAAAAGGTGGGATTAAACACACTTACGGTGGTGAAATTGACATCTTACCTACTATCTTGCATTTGGCTGGGGTCAATACGAAACAGTACGTTCAACTCGGAACTGACTTACTTTCCAAAAAGCATAGTCAGATTGTTGCTTTTAGAAATAAAGATTTCATTACGCCACAATACACCGTCTATCGCAATGGTGGTGCAAGCACGCAGGTTTATTCCAACGCTACCGGTGAAAAAATTGATATGCGCAATAATCCAGAACTTTTGACCAAAGTTGATCGATGGGAATATGAAGTCGACTTGCAACTCAAGACTTCCGATAATATCAATAATAAAAACTTGTTGAGATTCTATACACCAACCGGATTTAATCCTGTCAATCCAGCTAATTATTCATATCAAAATCAAGTTCAACAAATGGAAAAAATTCGAAATGATTTAGGCGACAAATCAACTAGCCTTTATTCTAAGAATGGCAATAAATCCACGACTGACCTCTACAATACTGATGCGGTTCAATTGCAAGATGATCGAACACCAATTGATAGTTGGTCATATTTGAATAAGAAATAACAAAGAGTGTGACAAAACATGGTCAACTTTCAATCATCAAGGCAAAAAATCCTAGTAATCCGATTTTGGATTGCTAGGATTTTTTGTTTTAAGCGGAAAAAGTTATGTTTTGTTGCACGTTTACGCTGCCATGTTTAAGACAAAATTAGTTATATCACGACCCCTTTTGATGCTATTTAATTTCATATCTTAAAATCGTTTTTAGCTTTTCCGGAGCAACACGTCTGGCGTCTGATAAATAAATTTCACGGTGAATCTTTGTAGCACGTTGCTTCTGATTTTCCGCCACCAATTCGTCAATCTTTTTAAAACTGGCGGGCTCATCATCATATTTTCCAACATGCAAAACTTGAGCAACTTCTTTAGTAAGGTATTCTTTTATTTCAATGTCTGAAATCTCAGGTAAATTCTTCTTTTTCTTAACGTCTTCCAAAGTTGGTTGAATCAATTCATCTGGCACAAATTCAGGAATTCGAATCATGATGTCATAGCTGAATTCATCTTTGTCTAAATGATCCATCTTTTGACCCTTTTTAGTCAGTGACCAAACACCCTCCAATGGAAAAACTACATAATCTCCGTACTCAACATCCTTATCAACACAAAGCTTTTTATAGGCACCTTTGATTCCATAAGCGGCTGGATAAAGTGTTTGAATTTTTTGAGCAAACTCAGCCCCATTAGGATTTCCAATTCCATGTAATGAAATAAATTTTTGCTTAGGAACTGTCAAAGTTACTGGTTGTTTCTTCGTTGAATACAAATCTTTTTCCTGTTTACGCCACTCGTATTTCATGATCTCATCCTCACTAAATTGCTATTTAAACTCATTAAATCAAAAAGAAACCCAGTAATCAACGATGACTACTAGGTTAATTAATTATACTAATGAAATTTTAGATGCGTTTACAAACTCATTTGTAGCAACACGATAATATTTCTGACCGTTAATCATTGTGTATCTATCCGTGAACCAATCGCTCGAAGGACCTAAAGCCCGGTCAGTGATTTTCTTTCCTTGAGAATCAACTAAGTAGACGATTGAATTTGGTTGAACATGGACAACATTGTCTTGAGCAGTATAAATGTAAACGTCACTAGCTTTGACATATTCTCCTGTCGAAACACGATAATATTGTGTTCCATCTAGGGTATATTCTTGATCGTTAAACCAAGCAGAATCCCTGTCCAAAACTCTATTGGTGATTTGCTTACCTTTCTCATCATATATGTTGACCATTTTTGTAGATGTGGAAACAGTTTGTTTTACTTCTTTGCTAGAACTACTTTGATTATTTTCATTGTTGTTCTCGTTGTTATTATTGTTGTTGTTATTGTGGTGATTACCGTTGCCGCTTCCGCCATTATTGCCATTATCGCCACCAGAACTTGTCTTGGTGTATACGGCATCCACTGTTATTGGATTTTCTGAGGAATTATCACCAAAAACTTTGTTCTGATCAAGTCTAAGTTGAGTATTAATTGCAGTTGATAAAATTGAATTTAAATTCTTTTCTGGTGGCTCAATAGGATTAGGGTTAATAACTGATGGTTTCTGATCTTCAAATGATGCTACATAATCATTGAATGATTTAGTCTCATCATTGCCAACTTGAATTGTTGATTTATCCAAATCAAGCACACCATTTGTTGGGTCTGAAATATCGTTATATTTATATCCGGTATCATTTTTCTGAATATCAAATGATGCGTCTATTGGTTTATCAGTCCCAACTGTTTGGGTAACCTTAATCTGAGCTGGTGGTAATTTTTTAACATTTGCTTTAACAATATAGCCACCATTGCCATCATCCTCAATTTGACCAGTCTTTGAATTTACAATTGCTCTTCCTGCATATCCTGGCTGTAATTTATTAATTTGAGCCAATGTATAATCTGTTAAATCAATATTTTGATCCTTTAAACCATGTTGAACTTCATCATACGTAAACAACACTTTTCCAGAATCATTATCAATATATTGGATTTTGAAATTTGTGTTTTCTGTCGGATTGCTGGGAACCCAAGTTGCCTGAATCCTATCAGTACCTCCGGCAACATACTTTTTAGTTAAATCTTCTGTCGACAGAGGACCATCATCACTACTAGGGTAATTCCATTTACTGGCAGTATAGTAAGTATCACCAATACTATAGGTAAATGACTCATTAGGCGACAAAGCATTAGTAATAACTGAATTAGTACCAAGAGTTATCGATGATAAATTTGTATTTTGAAGCATATTTGACGTATTAGTAGCTGAAGACATATCAATTTTTGATAAATCAATTGAACCTAAACTGGTATCACCATCAAACATACTATTAAAAGAAGTTACTTTCGAAGTATTAAGTCCTGATAAATCAATAGATTCAAGACTACTATCTCCACTAAACATATACGCAAAATCAGTTGTTGTAGAGCTATCTATCAAATCAAAGCCAGAAATTGTTTGTAATTTAGGCATAGATGCAAAAAGATATTCTTGTCTTAGGGCAGTCTTAATGTTTCCATTTATTTTTACGGAAGATATTTTATTTAGGTAATCGCTCCAACCTAATGCACTGGGACCACCAGAACTTGCAGCAACTTCTGTAGTGTTTTTATTTCCCAACACTAATTGCAAATTATTGATATCACCATTTATCGAATATACGGCCCACGAAATTTTAATTGGATTTGGATTGTCCCAATCATCATCAGATGCAGGACCACTGTCCACTAAAATTTCATCATCATTAGGTTCCACAGCACTAACTGCACTCTGATTACCACCACTATCAGCCTTAACCACATTACTATTAATTCCAAATAAAATTGCACTACTTAAAACTGCAACACACGACATAGTTACTTTATCCAACTTCAATTTCATAATCCATTCCTCCTGATTTTTGAACATGAGAATCTGAAAAACAAAAAAAGAGCCTTTAAAATAAAGACTCTCAGATTGAAGACAAACTAATTTGCCTAGCACGATTTAAATTTAGTTTAGTCTGAGTTTCATGTAAGCCTTTACAGCTACATTCTAACTCATTTTTCTTCGTTTGGCTTGTGTTCATATCCTTCATCGAACAAAGTTATTATGAATGTTGTACCTTCATTCAATTTACTCTTAACTTCAATTTCACCACCATGATTTTCGACCAACTGGTGAACGATTGACAGTCCTAAACCAGACTCACCATACTTACGATTCTTACGTGATGGATCAGCTTTGTAATAGCGGTCCCAAATATTTTTAACTTGGTCTTCTGACATCCCGATACCAGTATCTGACACGGTAAAGACTGAAGCGTGACGTTCTTCATTACGAATACCACTGATAAATATCTTGCCATCATTAGTAAACTGAATAGCGTTCTGCATAACGTTAAAAATAACTTGCACAAAACGGTCATAGTCAGCGTATGTCTGCAACGCTCCGTCATATGGTTTGAGAATCAACTCATCACCAGAAGTTTCCGCTTTTTTCTCCAACTGTGAAGTGATATCCTGCAATGGCTTATTAGCATCAAAAATACGTTTAGCCATCGTAATTTGGTTAGTTCGAATTTTTTCGTAATCCAAGTTTTCATTAACCAAACGAATCAAACGCTTCGTCTCATTACGCATCAATTGAATACTTTGACCTTTAGACTCTTCAGGAATAGCATCATAAGCCAGTCCTTCCAAGAGTCCGTTAATAGTCGTCAAAGGCGTTCTCATTTCGTGAGATGCATCGGCCATAAATTCCTTACGACGTTGCTCCTGACGCTTAATTTCAGTATCTGAAGCCTCCAGCGACTTAACCATTTGGTTAAAGTCATCAGCTAGGTCATCTAACTCATCTCGACCTTTACTTTCAATTTGAACAGAGAAGTCATTGTTGGCAACTCTCTTAGTAGCTCCACGTAAACGATTAATTCGGTTGACTTGATACCTTGAAAGCAAGAAACTCAAAATAATCGCTGCTAATAAAGAAATCAGCAAGGCAAAATACAACCTGCGATTAATTTCACCGATATTTGTCTGCAATTCAGAAACATCAGAACCAGCCCAAACGGCCGCAATCAACTTACCATTTTGGAACCACGGCGTCAGAACATAGACGTAACTTCGATTATCGTCCTTTCGCAGTCGTGGATTACCCTCGGTATTCTGCGGCTTTTGAATGTTTCGAATCGTCTTGCCTTGTTTCAATTTCTTCCAGTAAGATTGCTTCAAATGCAATTTAACATTAGTTGGTGGCGTTGGATAAACTTGACTATTGTTATAATCAAAAATTGCAAATTGAACATTTCTTTCGGAAAGAACTTGCTCAACTGTTCGAATGTTGTCGCCCGTAATATTATGAATTTGCCCAGTTTTGGGATCGGTTTTTAATGCAATCTTCTCCAGATTACCAGCATAACTTTCCAAACTTTTGTACGTCCGGTTGTACTCCCAACTAGTTGAAGCGCTGGTTACGGAATACAAAATAATCCCGAGAGTCGTTAAAATAACAAACAGAAAACTCAGCATGTTTTGATAAATTAATTTCATTATGCTTTAGTCTTTGCTCCTGAATCATCAAATTTATAGCCGACGCCCCAAACAGTTTCAATAACTTGTGGGCCAACTTTTTCAATCTTTTGACGTAATTTCTTAATGTGGGCATCGACAGTTCTTTCTTCACCAAAGTAGTCATAGTCCCAAACTTGTTCAAGCAATTGTTCACGGGAAAAGACTTGCTTAGGCTTACTTGCTAAAGTTTTCAATAAATCGAATTCTTTAGGTGTTAAATCAGGAATTTCTTTGTCATCTAAGTAAGCTTCACGAGTATTGGAATTCAACTTGAAGAAACCAGTATTGATATCGAAACCATCATCAGCTTCCTCAACTTCAGCGTTAACTGGTGTGCTTTCAGCTAGTTTTTCAGCCAAGTTTTCATCACGTCTGTGAATGGCTTTCATTCTGGCAATCAAAGTAATTGGACTGAATGGCTTAGTAACGTAATCGTCAGCACCGAATTCTAGTCCCAACACTTGATCACTCTCAGTATCACGAGCTGTTAACATAATAATAGGAACAGTTTTAGAAACTTTACGAATTTCTTTGGCAACTTCCATCCCATCTTTACCGGGAAGATTAAGGTCTAGCGTGATCATATCCCATTTATCGGGGTCCTCATTGAACATGTCGACCGCTTCGTTGCCGTCATAAGCAAAACTTGCTTCCCATTTCTCTTTTTGGAAAAACATCCCCATCATTTCAGAGACAGATTTGTTATCCTCAATCATTAAAATTTTCATAAAAATCACTCCGTATTTTTCAAAATTAGACTATCTCATTACAGGAAAAATTGTTACCATATTGCTAGTATACAAAATAAATTTAAGTTGGTGATCTTTTGCAAAAAAATTATCGTGGAACCGTCTTTTTTGATCTTGACGGAACCCTTTTGAATGCCCAATCTCAAGTTGACGATTCAGTAGCTAATGCTGTCCGCCAAGTTGAAAAGAACAACTATCTACCAGTTATCTGCACTGGTCGCTCACCAATCGAAATTGATGCAGCTACAAGTGCGACCGGTATTGATACCTATGTTACTTTAAATGGTGCATTTGTCCAATCACAGGATAAAATTATTTATCACAATGATATTAAACCAGAACTAATTAAAGATGTAATCGATACGGCTCACAAAACTGGTGACACCGTATATATGCACACGCCTGATAAGACTTTTTTGAGTGGTGAAACACCATATATCAAAGAATTCTTCCATAAATTACGACTAGATGTACCAAAAATCGATGCTGATTTTTATAAGAAAGATGCCATTCAAATGTTTGTCATCTTAACAGCTAACGATGGTACAAGTTATCAAAAGAAGTACCCTGAATTGCAATTTTACAATACCGGCTATTTCTCAATCGATACTGTTGCCAAAGGCGTATCCAAGATGAGCGGTATTAAAGAGTTGCTCAAAGCCTTGGATTTAACCGATAAACCCGTTTATGCTTTCGGCGATGGTACTAACGATTTACCAATGATTGAATTTGCCGACTACAGTGTTGCCATGGGTAATGGTATAGATGCAGTCAAAGAGGCCGCAACTTATGTTACCACTGAAAACGTTAACGGTGGTATTGTTAACGGTCTAAAACACTTCAATTTAATTTAGCTCAAAAAACGTAATCTTTAGTCAATAATGACTTCAGATTACGTTTTTTTAATTGATTACATATAGTGGTTCTTTATTTTCATTTGCTAAAACAACATTATTGGCAACAATATCGGCCATCGCATCACGAGCTTCAACCGTGGCGTTTCCGATATGTGGTGTCAAAATAGCATTGTTTAATTTCTTGAATCCGTCAGCGACTTGCGGTTCATTTTCATAAACATCTAGGGCAGCTCCAGCCAATTCATGATTTTGCAAAGCAGTTAACAATGCCGCCTCATCAATCACTGGCCCACGAGAAGCATTGATCAAGTATGCTGAATTTTTCATCTGTTTAAATTGTTCAGCTGCCAAAATATGCTTGGTTTGTGGTGTTAATGGCGCATGCAATGTTAAGACATCACTATTGGAAATCAACTCATCCAGCGAGACAAATTTAGCATTTAACTTTTGCTCAATTTCAGGTGCTAATTGATGGCGTTGAGTATAGATAACTTTCATATCAAAGGCAGCCATTCTCTTCGCAACCGCTTGACCAATTTGTCCCATACCAAAGATTCCCAGTGTTTTACCAGCTAATTCATGTCCCAAGAAGAACAATGGAGCCCAACCAGCAAAGCCTTTCGTTAGCATTAATTTGTCCCCTTCAACCACTCGATGGGCCAAAGAAATAATTAAGGCAGTTGTTACTTCTGCCGTCGAAGTTGTGGAAACCTTGGGCGTATTCGTAACTGGGATATTTTTCTGACGAGCATATTTAACATCGATATTATTGAAACCAGCACCAAAATTAGCAATCAATTTTAGCTGTGGATCGGCATCAATTACATCTTGATCCACTTGAGTTGATAGAGGTGTAATCAAGTAATCCTTACCGACAATCCGCTTCATCAATTCATCTTTAGTTATCAAAGCATCGCCAGTATAACTTTCCACATTTAGTCCTGCTTTTTGCAAGATTTCTAAAGCGGCTTGTGGAATCGCTGCTGTAATGAGAACATTTGCCATTAGTTTTTTCTCCCTTATTCGTTCAACTTATTAATTGTAGCTAGTTATTTATTCGTTGTCACGTTATGGGATTCACACTTATGTACAAAAAAATGAGTTTTCAATCTCCATTAAAAATTGAAAACTCATTTTATTTATAATGTTACCTGTAAAGTATTTCTGCCATGATTGCCACTATCAGCTGCAACCAAGCGAACTTCTTTGTAAGCATTAGTATTCGTTACAATGACAAATGTTGAAAGATCATAACCTGCGCCTTTAATTTTATCTTTATCAAATTTAATCAAGGCTTCTCCACTTTTTACGATGTCTCCTTGCTTTACAAGTGCATTGAAATACTTTCCGTTCAATTTAACAGTATCAATACCAATATGAATCATAACTTCAGCACCCTTACTGGAAGTTATACCAATAGCATGATGGGTGTTAAATAACATTGTTACAGTTCCATCAAAGGGAGCATAAACTGTATCATCATCCGGATTAATAACCATTCCTTGACCCATTGCTCCTGAAGCAAAGGCAGGATCATTAGCTGTGGCTAAATCAGAAACAACTCCACTTAATGGTTGTTGAATTAATTCATCAGATACCGCCTTAGTATTACCAACTGCATCTGTTTTAGTTTTAATATCTGCCTCTTCATTAATACCAATAACTAGTGTAATAGCTAAAGCAACGGCAAAACAAATTGCTAAACCAATAACATATGAAACGAATGTTGAACCAACAAAGGCAGGCAATGTTGTTAGACCACCAAATACAAAAGCAAAAGCCTTAACATGCATACCACCGATAAATGCACCACCAACTGCACCACCAGCAACCGCGGCAATTAATGGCTTCTTGTATCTAACACCAACACCGTAAATAGATGGTTCTGTGATACCTGCAAAAAAGATTGAAAGCAAAGCTGACATTGAATAAGCTTTCATCTTTTTATCATGTGTTCTAAAGAATGTACCTAGTGTGGCACCGGCCATACCAAAATTAGCAGCGGCAGTCAAAGGAACAATCTGATCAAAGCCCAGTCTACTAATATTTTGAATCATAACTGGATTTACAGCCCACTGTAAGCCAAAAATAACAAACACATTCCAAGCACCACCAACAAGTGCACCAGCAATCCAACCATTGTAGTTCATTAAGAAGTTAATAGCATTAGAAATGCCCTCACCTACATAAACACCGAACGGTCCAAACAATCCTGCTGTTAATGGAACCATTATGAATAATGAAATTAGTGGGACAAATAATAATTGTAGACTTTCAGGAATTACTCTCTTAAGCCAACGTTCCAAATATGACAAACACCAAATTGCTAAAATTGCGGGAATAACGGTTGATGTATATGTCATCAAAACAATTGGAATTCCAAAGAAATGAGTAACAACACCATTACCATGGGAACCCATAATATTAGTAATTTCAGGCATAATTAAGGAACCCATAATTGCTGCCGAAACATACTTATTAACTTTAAACTTTTCAGCAGATGTAATTGCTAATAAAATAGGCAAGAAATAAAATACCGCTGTTGAAGCAGCTGTCAAAATATGATACGTACCCGAGGTATTACTTAACCACTTTAACTGTACTAATAGCAAAACAACACCACGAAGTACACCAGATCCAGCTAGCAATGGCAATAAAGGTGTAAAAATACCAGCCACAACATCTAACAATCTTGAAAGAATATTGCCACTTTTTGGACCATCATCTACATCAGAATTGTCACTATTAAGATTGGTTCCATCAACCAAATCATCATATACATTAGCAACGGCCGGCCCAATAATAACTTGATATTGACCACCTGTTTCTGCAACATCTATTACTCCATCTAAATTCTTAATTTTATCGCGATTATTATTTGCTACACTATCATCCCGTAAGAGCATTCTCAGCCGGGTAGCACAATGAGTAATACCGGAAATGTTTTTCTCACCACCGACTAAGTCAAGAATCTTTTTTCCCAGAGACCTATCGTTTGACATAACTTTCACCCCGTATCGTCTTTTATTAGTTCTTATCTATATACTTATCACTTTGTGAATATTCAATATTTTCAAATTCCTTATTATCACGGTCTTCAATGGCTCCCAGTTCATCAACTCGACGAGCATGCCTACCGCCAACAAAGGTGGCATCCAACCAAGTTTTTACAATCATCTTAGCTAATTCAGGCCCAACTACTCTAGACCCAAATGCCAAAATGTTTGTATTGTTATGCATTTTTGACAATTGTGCAGAATATGGTTCGCTACATACAACTGCTCTAATGCCTGGAACCTTATTGGCAGCCAAGGAAATACCAACTCCAGTACCACAAATTACGATTCCTAAATCATATTCTCCACTCGCAACCACTTCTCCAACCTTTTTTCCATAAATTGGATAATCAGTTCTTTCAGTTGAATAAGTACCAAAATCTTTAACTTCATAGCCTAATTCTTTTAAATAATCAATAATTGTGGGTTTTAACTCATAACCAACATGATCTGATCCAATAGCAATTTTTTTCATATTAAAGCTCCTTTAATTCCTTAACGATTTCCCTATAACTCTTGTCTTTACCAAATAATGAAGACGTTCCAACAATAAAACCATCCACACCAAAACCTGATAATAATTTAATTTTCTCTGGTGAGATAGCACCATCAACCATCAAATTAAATTGATACTTTTCTTTTAAACCAGCTAAATCTTTAATTTTATCGTTTACATAATCTAAATACGATTGTCCTGCAAAGCCAGGATTAACAGTCATAACTAAAATGTAATCTACTAAAGGTAACAGCTCTTTAATTGTTGCAATCGAAGTACCTGGATTAATAGCAATTCCAGGATGAATATCATCCTTTTTAATTTCATCTAGAGTTCTAGTTGGCATGGGATCCGCTTCCGGATGAATATAGATAATATTTGCTCCTAAATTTGCGAAAATCGGAACAAAGTTTTGCGGATTGTTAACCATTAAATGAACATCCATAGATGTATTTGTAAGACTTCTAACAGATTTATAATCTTCTACACCAAGTGCCATATTAGGAACAAATGCTCCATCCATAACGTCCATATGGAAAATATCTATTCCGGCTTTATCCAATTCTGTTACTTCTCTTTTTATATTTGTAAAATCCGCACACATTAGTGATGGGCAAATCAATTTTTTCATAATAGCTACATCCTTTTGGGAAATCGATTACTCAATGATTAAAACAAACCTTCTCTATTTTATTTAAAGACTTATTAAAATTCCGAGAAAAGCTTCTATTTAAAGTTTAACTAACAGACTTCCATATTTTAAAATCTCACTGCAAATAATTTCGTTAAGATTAATACCAATAAATCCCTTTAAAAAATACCTATAATTAACATTTCTAAAGTCATCGATATACTATTTTGTAATATTCTTTTTAAAGAACCATCCTATTCCCGCTTTCGTGTTATCATTTCCATTGGGTAATCGTTTTCTCAACAACAAAAGTGTATCATCGCATTTCAAAAATGTCAACGCTTTCTAAAATGAAAAAACATATTTGACAAAAAAATAAATTATGTAAAACTTACTTTTAGTAAGCAAATAGGAGTTACAATGTCATCATGAATAAAAAATACTCAATTAAAGATATCGCTAAATTAAGCGGTGTATCTGTGGCCACTGTTTCTAGAGTTATAAATGACAATGGTCGTTTCTCAGAAGAGACTAGAAAGAAAGTTCAAAAAGTAATAAGAGATACTGATTACCATACTAACTTTAGTGCCAAAAATCTGCGCATGAATAAATCATTTTCAGTTGGAATACTGGTCCCTGATATTAGTAATTACTTCTTCGCTAACGTTGTTCAGAAAATCGAAAAAATTCTTTTCAAGCAAGGTTACTCTACAATCATATGTAACACTGCACGCGATGAGAAAAAAGAATTGGCATATTTAAAAATGCTGGAAAGCAAAGGTATTGATGGACTAATTGTTATTTCAGGGGCCAAAGCCTTTGATATCAGCAAATTAAAAACACCTCAAAAAATCCCATTCGTTTGTATCGATCGAGAACCTAAAGATAAACAAAATACAGTCTTTATATCATCAGACCATTATCAAGGAGCCGTTGAGGCCACAAATTCCTTATTTGAAGCTGGATGTAAGTTTCCCATTATTGCATCCCACAGTCGTACATCATCATCATCAAGCTATAGGCTTCGAGGGTTTAAAGACGCATTGGCAAAAAATAATATTACTTATAATAAATCAAAAAACCATATTGTTTTGGATTCAGATAATATCACCAAAAAGTTAAACCAATTCTTAGAGCTAGAACCTCAAATTGATGGCATATTTGCAATAAATGATTCAATTGCAATCAATGTACTATCTGCACTTCTTAAAATAGGAAAATCAGTTCCAAAGGATATTAAGATCATTGGTTTTGATAATGATCCTCAAGATATTCACTCATATCCAACATTATCTTCTATTAAGCAAGACACCGATAAAATAGCTCAAGTCACAGTTGATAATTTAATCAACTTGATTAATCATACAGGTATTACCGGAGAATCCATTACTATACCAGTTTCATTAATTCAGAGAGAATCAAGCAAATAGCAAAAAAAGACTTTCACAGACTAAAATCTATGAAAGTCTTTTTTAATTGATAACACCTATTTTATTTGAATGCCCAACTTGATCTAAACCATCCAAACTGACCTTTTGGGAATCTTTCAAGTTCGTACAAATGAGCATAACATCAGCCTTCTTATCGCTCTTTTTAACAAAATCAAAATCAACAGTACCTAATAAAGTATTCTCGTCTACGGAATCACCTTCAGAAACCTTAATATCAAATCCTTTTCCATTCAGTTCTACGGTATCGATTCCTAAATGTAATAAATATTCAAATTTACCATTCTTTATAGTTAGAGCATGTTTTGTCGGAAATACCGAAACAATCTTGCCCTTAACTGGACTATAAATACTATTTGAAGTTGGTATTACAACAAAACCATCACCCATTGCTTTTGAAGCAAATAACTCATCACCTGCTTCAGAAATAGGTTTCAAATCGCCATCAACTGGCGCAAATAGTTCTACTTTTTTTGAAAATAACCCCATCTAAAATTCACCCTCAACTTTTAGGTGTCAAGAATTCAGTATATTCAGCAAGCTCAGCATCAGATTCATTGGAAATAATTGTTACACCAGAAATATCGAATGCTTTTACATTGGCAGTTAAATTGAATTTACTACTATCGCACATAATGTAAGTCTTCTGGGAGTGTCCTTTAACAATTCTTTTTTTCAATGCTTCAGAAATATTAGGAGTTGTTACACCATTAGTTATGTCAATGCCATTTGCACCGAGAAATGATTTATTAAAGAAAATGTTCTTCAATCCCTCTTCGGTGAATGATCCACTTAACGATGACGTCACTGGATTATATGATCCACCAATAACAATTATTTCTGCATTAAGATTTTCCATTGATTGTCGAAAAATATCAGTGTTAGTCGTATATATTGTTATCTTCTTATGAATTAGCCGATTCAATAAAATTGATCCGTTTGATCCAGAATCAACATAAACGTTATCTCCATCACAAACTACGTCATTTGCCAAATCAGCAATCTCATTTTTTTCTTTTTGATTGATCAAAGATTTTTTTGAAATTGGTAATTCATCGGTATTGGACAAATACTTTACGGCACCACCATACATGGACTCAACTTTGCCAAGCTTTTCTAACTCTTTAATATCTCGTCTAATGGTTGAATCCGACACTTGAGGAAACTCTTTGCTGATGTCCTCAATCTTGATTAACCTTTTTTCTTTTAATATCCTTAATAATTTTTCTTGTCTTTCGTATGGAATCATTTTTGTCATTCCTTTACACTGTCGTTTACTAACCAATGTAATTATATCAAATCATGATAGACATTTATTCCATACAATTATCATCTGTTAATTACTAAGCCAATTTTTCATCTCTACTTGTAAAGAAGTAAGCAAGTACAGCACCTACGACAAGTGAGATTGTGAGTCCAATCATTGCTTGAATAAAATTATTTGAATTCTTCATAATAAATGCTGGGAAAGTAGTAACACTACCAAAGACAAACGCATTAGTTGCAACATGCATTACAGCTAAATATGCACCACCTACAGCACCACCAATAATTTGAGCTAACCAAATTTTTCTATTTTTAACTAATAATCCAAATAAAGTTGGTTCGATAATAGCTGACAAGACAATAGTTACTAAACCAGTCAATGAAAAACTACGTAATTGTAAATCACGTGCTTTTAGCCATACGCCAAGTGTTACACCGATAACTGCAAAGTTGCAGGCAAAAGTTAATGGACAAATATAATCAAAACCGACAGTAGCAATATTATTGATCATAATTGGATTAATTGCCCAGTGGATACCAAAGCTGACCAAAATACTCCAGCCGCCACCTACTAGAACTCCGGCTAAAATACGACTATGTGTAATAGCCCAGTTAACTACTTGAGCAATCATTTCACCACCATAAACACCAAGTGGACCAATTACAATAACTGTCAATGGAATCATAACTGCTAATGAAACCAATGGAACAATAACAAGTTGTAAATTCTCAGTTACGTGTTTATCTAACCATTTGTATAAATATGAAAATACCCAAATCGATAGAATAATTGGAACAACGGTTGAATTATAATTCATCAAAACAACTGGGATCTTCATAAATGTAGTCATCGCACCGTTACCATGTGTACCCATTAATTTAATGAAATCTGGATATAACAGGGCACTACCAATGATAGCTGATAAATATGGACTAGCACCAAATCTCTTGGCAGATGTAAAAGCCAATAATACTGGCAAGAAGTAAAATACACTCATTGATGCAGCATAGAAGATGGTATATGTACCACTCTTTTCACTGATCAGTCCTAATTGAACACAAAGGATTAATATACCACGTAAAATACCAGAACCTGCTAAGGCTGGTAGTAGTGGTGCAAAAATACTAGAAATAGCTGAGAAAATATTACTGATAACACTACCGGACTTTTCAGAATCGGCGTTATCTTCAACCGCTTCTTCTCCTCCAGCAGCTTTTTCAAATTCCGCATAAACCTTTGGTACTTCAAGACCAATCAAGACTTGATATTGACCAGCAGCACGAGCAACATTTATTACTCCATCAATCTGCTTAACTTTTTCATCATCAACATTAGATTCGTCTTTTAAATTCAAACGTAATCTTGTAGCACAATGTGTCATATTGGCAATATTTTCTTTGCCTCCGACAGCTTGTAAAATCTCAGTTGCTGTTTTTTTATAATTCATAATTACGATTCCCCCAGAGTTCCATCGCTCATAGTTTTATTTAAAGAAACCAATCACCAATTTGTGAGCGGCAATTGCATCATTTTTATCGATTACCTCACCAATTTTATCCATTCCAACTGAATCAATTAATGAATCTAATTTAGTAATCATGTCAATATTTGCTTTGCATTCATCAGTAGCATTTTCAATTACTGGGAATGTGTCAAAATAAAACATTCCGTCATAGTTATGTTTCTTAACATAATATAAGAATTCTAATGTCTTGAATGGACTGGCAGTACCAATCATCAATCCATCGTCATTCATCCCATAACCATCATTGATATGAATACCAAATAACTTCTTACGTGATCCAAAAATATCAGCTGCAAAAGCAGGATTTTCGTGTTTCATTAACATGTGGCAATAATCTAAAGTAACGCCAATATTCTTACGATCTATTTCACTTAACATCATTCCAGTAACACCCATTGAATCTACAAAAGCATAAGCACGTGGTTGGAATGGTTTATATTCAATGCTGATCTTCAAATCTGGAGCATAATCAGCAATTTCTTGGAAAGCATTCTTTAATTGATTCCAAACCTTTAAATAATTAATTTGGAAATTATAATCAAATCCATCATGTGCCATCCAAATAGTAACGACATGTCCACCAACAGCTTTGCAATAATCAGCAGCTGATTTACATAAATCAAGTGCCTGTTTGGCAACCTTCTCATCACTATTTCCCAAATCGCCATTGATGTAATCATCCTTAAAACGTAGTGCTACACCATTAAGTTTCAAATCGTGTTTATCTAAAAGAGTTTTCATTTCTTCTGGTTCAAATCCATTTGTATGTTCAGGGTAATTTAAATCAACATATCCCAAGCCTAATTTTTGAAATTGTCCAAATACCTTATCCATATTATTTTCATTAACTGGTAAAAACGAATTAATTCTTGTTGCTAATTTCATTTCTCATACCTCCTGTAAGCGCTTTTAGTATAGCACAAGTTTTGCATCTTTTGTCATTCTTTTTCATATTTATTCATAAATTATCATGAAATACCGCTTTTAGCGTGTTTATAAGTGACAAAATCTGCAAAAGAACCAAAAAAATAATCTACACAATAAGCAATTTCCTTATCGTGTAGATTATTAGTACAAACCATTATGCTTTAATAACAACCTTACCCATCATATGACCGGCTTCAACCAATTTGGTAGCTGTCTTGATATTTTCCAAATTAAAACCATGGAAAACCTTTGTAACAGTGGATTTAATCATCCCACTATCCAAGCCAGCAGCTAATTTTTCCAAATAGGCTCCTTGATCAGACATGGAATCCAACTTGAACTTGGCCTTAGTAAACATCCATTCCCAAGCAAAATTGACTGACTTCGACTTCAAATCGCCAATCTGTGATTCACGCAAATTAGTAATTGTTGCAAAAGTTCCAAAAGGTTTGATCAATTCAACGATTTCATTCCAATGTGGATCATTATCGCTCAGACCGATAATGTAATCGACGTTTTCAACACCCAAATCACGCACTTGTTTGATTAAATCTTGATGATGGTTAACCACTAAGTCTGCTCCAAGGTCTTTGACCCATTGGACTTTCTCTGGTGTTGATGCTGTAGCAATCACCTTTAGACCGGCTAAATAAGCCAACTGAGTGGCAATTGAACCAACACCACCTGCACCATTGATAATCAAAATAGTTTTATCACGATTATCAGCAGCTGGATTAATCTGTAATTTTTCGAAAAGTAGCTCACTAGCTGTCAAAGTTACCAATGGCATAGCGACACTCTTTTCAACTGAAATATCCTTAGGTGCATGGGCAACGATACGCTCATCGATTATTTCATACTCTTGATTTGAGCCATCCCGCGTATAATCGCCGGCGAAGAAGACTTTCTCTCCTACTTTGAAATTCTCAACGTCGGAACCTACAGCGTCCACAATTCCATAACCGTCATAGCCTAAAATCTTAGGACTATCCAATTCACCAGTGACATTCTTTCTCGTAGCGATATCGACTGGATTAATCGAAATGGCTTCAATTTTGACCAATAAGTCACGTCCAGTAGGTGTTTCTTTAACTTTATCAAATTCTACAAAACTATCTATTTTACTATCAGTTACACCAAATGCTTTCATTTATCTGACCTTCTTTTCCACGTTAGTTCCATCTTACAATAAAAAAAGTTTCGATAAAATTTTTATCCACTATATTTACTTACTCAATTAGATTTAATATTAACTTGTTATTAAATCACTTAATAAATAGAGCTTTCAAAATATAATTGAATCTTTAAAGGAGTAAATCATGACTAAAAAATTACCAGACGGATTCTTATGGGGCGGTGCTACCGCTGATTTTCAATACGAAGGTGGCTTTAACGAAGGTGGTCGTGGAATTCTTTCTCACGATTATGAAACTGACGGCTCACAAGATAACCCTCGTCATCACACGCTAAAAACCGCCGACGGCTCAATTATCAGTCCTAAGAGTTCATTTATTTTGGCGGACGATGTTCCTGAAGATGCTCAACCGGTCTTTTTGGACGATCAATACTATCCTAGCCACAAAGCTGTCGACTTCTATCACCATTACAAAGAAGACATCAAATTAATGGCGGGCATGGGATTCAACGTCTTCCGTTTCTCAGTTTGTTGGAGTCGAATTTTCCCAAATGGCGAAGAAGAACAGCCCAATGCCGAGGGTTTAAAATTTTACGATGACGTTATCAACGAAATGGCTAAATACAATATGGAGCCCCTCATCACTATTTGTCACGATGAAATGCCCATGAATTTAGCTCTCAAGTACAATGGCTGGACCTCAAGGAAAGTTATCGATGCCTACGTTAAATACGCTAAGACTCTCTTTGAACACTTTGGTGACCGTTGTCGTTACTGGCTAACATTTAATGAAATTAATGCCGTTCGTGGATTCGGACCTACAGGTGTTAGAAAAGCTACTGGACAAGACCGTTATCAAGCCGATCACAACATGTTTGTTGCTTCAGCCAAGGCAGTCCAACTTGGCCACAAACTAGTTCCTGGCAGCCAATTTGGAACAATGTATGCGATGAGTGAAGTTTACCCTGCTACATGTAAACCAGAAGACATGTTCCATCACCTTCAGGAACACCGTGAAAACTGGTATTTCATCGACATCATGGGCCGTGGCTACTACCCTAGTTATGCCAGAGAACTTTGGAACCGTCACGATGTCAAAGATATTAAGATGGATCCCGAAGATAAAGAAACATTGATGAAAGGTCAACTAGATTTCATTGCTTTTAGTTATTACCGTTCAAACACAACTAAAGCTGGCGATGACTGGTTCAACGTTGGTGGCAATAAGAACCCTTATTTGAAAGAAACACCATGGGGCTGGCCAGTTGATCCATTAGGATTACGCTACTGTATGAACGAAATTTATGACCGCATTCAAAAACCATTATTCATCGTTGAAAATGGTATGGGTGCCATTGATAAAGCTGATAAGAATGATTACGTTGAAGATGATTATCGAATCGATTACCTACAAGATCACCTTTCAGCAATGGCCGATGCAATCAACATTGATAAGGTGCCATGTTTGGGATATACAATGTGGGCTCCAATCGATTTGGTCTCTCTATCAACTGGTGAAATGAAGAAACGCTATGGCTTCATATATGTTGATATGGATGACAAAGGTAATGGATCATTAAAACGAACACCAAAGAAATCTTACAATTGGATGAAACATATCATTGAAACTAATGGTGCTGCATTAAAGGATTAGATTAAAAGAGACCTCCAACAATTTGGAAGTCTCTTTAATTTTGTCCAAACAAAAAATCGTCACCTCATTCACTCAGTAATACCGAGAAATTAAGTAACGATTAATATTATCTACCAAGTTTAAAAAGGTGATTCAAACCTGCAGGTGTTATATTTAAATACTTTTAGCCGATAATTTCGACAGTAGCACTAGTAATTCCATAAGAAGGAATCATGCTGTTTGGCATAGCCATATCAATTTGGTATGGATTGTCATAAGCAAATGTACCAGTATCGTTAACAGTACGGTAATAAACATCCCCTTGAGCTGTAGTAATCTTCAAGCGTGACCAACGTGGGATAACGCTCAAGTTTGTAGCAACTCCTGAATAACCCATATCTGACCCTAAAACAGCTGGATCATAAAAACTAATTTTAAATGTACCAACATTCCTACATGTTGATTGCATTTCTACTGGTGGCTCTGCAGCCGCTTGTGTGATAGCTTGTTGTGATTCTTCGATTTGTTCTGGTTGTGAAGTTTGGACTGGCGCATGGTCAACAACTTGGTCATCATTTGACTCTGCTGTGACGTCCCCCATATTTGGATCCTTTTCACTATGTCTAATACCAGGCATAAATTCCTTATTGTCTGATAATGATACTTTTTTGTTTAGTGTATTAGCATCATCATTAACTGCTTGCTTTGTCTCCAAGTTAGTTAATGTTTTTTGAAAATCTGTTGTATTACTTACTTGGCTTGATGATGAATCTGAGGCGTAGGCAACTGTATATCCCATTCCCCCTGTGATGATCAAACTAATAATAAGTAGTGCATCTAATTTAATTTGCTTTAGCAACTAATCTCTCCCCGGTTGTATGTTTACCAGATGAAACTATACAAGACAAATATAACAAACAGATTACAGGAACAATAAGAAAATTCATTTGAATGAAGTTTCTGTAACACTTTCGTAATAAGCATCAAAAAGTTCTAAATATATTATCAATAATTAATCAAAGCGAGATATTTTAACATATTGTGATACTTTTATCAATATTTTTGTAACCGTTATCGTAAAAATAAAAAAATGTTTGTTTGCGAGAACAAATATTTGTTGAATAAATTTTTTTGTGCTAATTTAGAAATATCGAAAGTAATGGAGGTATTTTATATGTCAAAGAAAATTGCTGTAATTGTAGGTAGTTTGCGTGAGGGTTCATTCTCAAAACAAATTGCTAAGAACATGATGAAATTGTTCCCTAGTGACTATGAACCAGAGTTCGTAGAATTCGGAAACTTGCCACTATATAACGAGGATATTGATACACCTGAAAATGTCCCTGCAGAATATACAGAATTCAGAAATAAGATCAAGGATGCTGCTGGTGTGCTATTCGTAACACCTGAATATAACCGTTCAATCCCTGGTGGCTTGAAGAACGCTATTGATGTTGGTTCACGTCCTTATGGTGCAAATGCCTGGGAAAAGAAACCTGCTGCAGTAGTCAGCGTCTCACCCGGTGCAATCAGTGGATTTGGTGCTAACCACGTCCTACGTCAATCATTAGTATTCTTGGATATGCCTACATTGCAACAACCAGAAGCATATATTGGTAATGTTACAAAAATTCTTGATGACAACGGAAACGTTGCTGAAGGAACAGTTGGCTTCCTACAAAGTATCGTTGATGCTTATGTTGATTTGCTAAATAGATATTAAAAACTAAATATAAAACAAAAAATCCAGATAATCTTGGGAACTTTAGTGTCCCTTTTGATTATCTGGATTTTTTTCTTCTATAGTATTAAAAATGGAATCAAACTAGTACTTCAATTTCAATACCATCTTCAAAACATTAATCGCCGACTTCTGTAAGTCTCCAAGATACATATCATTATTATCTTCCCACTTACCAGTCAACAATATATGGTTATCATCAACAATCTGAGCTTCACCATTGTAAACCCAATCTTTGATACGATCTCTCAATCTGGAATCACTATCAACTCTGACTTTAACAATTACCTCACCGTCTGAATCAACGATAAAGTCATTCCACATTTCAGTTTCGACGAATTTCTTCTTCAGTAAATCATAATCTGTTTTAACTTTGATTTTGCCTTGTTCATCAAATTCTGGTCCAAAGTCACTAACCGCACTCATCAACTCTGACTTCGAGTTTCCGGGCATGATCAAATCATTTCCAGAATGCATGCTCTGCTTTGGATCGGCAGCACTGAACCAATCGGTCATGACTGTTCCTTGGAAATGCCATTCATCACGTAAAACGTTCGTTAGCAACTCAAAATTGGCGGCTGAGAATATCCCATTAACACGATTATATGATGACATAATTGCCATGGGATGACCCAATTTAACAGCAATCTCAAAATTACGCAAATAAATTTCACGTAAAGCTTGTTCACCAATAATACTGTTACCAAAATTACGGAAACTTTCTTGATTATTGCCTAAGAAATGTTTGAGTGTCACACCAAGTTTGTCATGTGCTTGAACACCCTTAGTTTCAAAAGCTGCCATCGTTCCTGATAAATATGGATCTTCAGCGAAGTATTCGAAATTACGACCACCGAGTGGATCACGATGAATATTCATCCCTGGAGCTAACCAGAGATCGACACCAAATTCTTTCATTTCAGTTCCGACCGCAAAGCCAACTTTTTCCAACAAATCCTTATTCCAAGTCTGTGCGAGCGCCGTTCCAATTGGCCAAGCTGTCGCATAGTGAGTAATTGTCTGTTGATTTCTCTCAAATACGGGATCGACACGAATTCCAGCGGGACCATCAGCCATAACGACTGACGGAATTCTTTTACCCATATCGGCTCCAGTTTGTCCAGCAGCACCAGGTACGATATCAGATGAAATACCGACCATATTGTTTTTGACGCTCGACATCTGGCCTTCAACTAAATTAACCAAATCCTGCTCTGACAAACTAGCAATAAATTCAGCCAACTCAACATCCCCATCAGCAACATCTTTTAAAGTCTTTCCTTCAGCGTTGCGGACATGTTCAATGACTTGATCCAATCCTTTTCCGGGCAAATCTTCACGTTCAGCCACAAAAGTTGTCACATCAGAGCTCTCTTGATATTGGACAAATTCTGGTTCATTGAAATTGGCAGCTTTTAAAATGAAGAACGGTACGCCGCTTACTTGTTTCAAAGCTACGTTAGCTTTCAATAAAGTAGTTGGATCGATTCTTGGTTTGAGGACGTTTTCGACTTTCTTCAAAACAACCTTTTCGTCTAATTTGAAACTGGCAACGACATCCGTTTGTCTAGAACTGCTACCGACACGAACGAGATAAGTTCCGGGTACCAAAACATAAGCACCTAACTCAGTGTCGAAAACGCTCAAATCATTGATTGGGACTTCAAACTCCAATGTTTGTTGAGCATGTGGCCGTAAATTGGTCGTCTTACTATATTCAACTAAATCTTGATATGGCACTGGAATCTCCGTCTGTGGCTTAGAAACGTACACTTGAACTGTTTCTTGACCAGAAAAACTCTCAGTCGTATTCTCCACATTTACCTGTAAACGAATCCGTTTTTCATTGACATTAACTTTTTGTGTCTTAATGAAAAAGTCAGCGTAACTTTGACCATAACCAAACTCAAAGCGTGGTTTAATTCCAAAGCTGTCAAAATAACGATAGCCGACAAAAATACCTTCATTATACTCAGGATTTGCCATCCCAAAGTTTTCAGAAGTTGGATAGTCATGATAAGAATAAGCCCATGTATCGGTCAATTTACCAGAGGGACTCTTCGTACCATCTAAAATATCAGCTACAGCTTTTCCACTCATCATCCCCAATTGGGAAACTAAAACGACGCTGTCGAGCGTTGGACATTCATCAATAAAACTCGTATCAATTACCCCGCCAACATTCAACAAGACAATACTGTGATTGTAATATGCACTCATTGCCTTGATATTAGCCAGTTCATTATCAGTTAAACGGAAGTCGCCTTTATGATTGCGACGGTCATAATTTTCACCCGAACTACGAGAAATTACGTAAATACCTGTCGTTGCATCATCAAATTCAGCGATTTCTGGATCTTTGAAATTAAATGCTGGTGCCAATAATGACATCGGATCGTCTTTTAACTTATCTTCATAAATACTCTGTTCTTTTTGATAATACCGTTGCAAACGAACCAACCATGACTTTGAAACAATGGTAAAGCCATTATCTTCCAAGCCTTGCATGATGTTGATAACGCTGCGTTGGTTGACATCACCAGAACCAGTGCCACCCTTGACTGTAGCAAAAGCCCCATGGCCGTACAGTGCAACCGTCTTATTCCTCAAAGGTAATGTTTTATTCTTATTTTGAAGCAAAACGATAGCTTCTTCAGCAGCCGTTTTAGCTAATTCTTGATTTTCAAATTCACGTTGCGAAATATCGCTTTCCATCTAATCTCTCCTTTGGTGGAAATGTAATTACCTTAATTTTACACTTTTGAGCATAAAAAAAGTGATTGCACGGTTATAGTTTTTGCACAATCACTTATTTTTTATAAATATATTTTCGTAAAACAAATTTATGGATTATAAATAAAATAATCAACAATATTATTCCAATAATTATTTCACTAACTATAAAATTCAATCCTAATGCTTGAAAAGTATTCAGAATAGGATTATTAAATATGGAAATTAATAATAAGTAGAGAATTATATCTGCTGTATAAATATTCATGGATTTCCTCCTAATACCGATAAATGAATAGTATCATATAATTATAGATTTACCGCCTCCTGTTTTCAGCAATGCGCCTCTGCAATTCTGAAATCTGGAAGCTAAAATTACTTTTATAATGCAATTATTCTGAAATCAGATTCAAATAATATTAACAATGAAATATATATAACTAAAACTTTTGAGGTGAAGAAATGCTTAAAGATAAACACATTGCCATATACGTTACCGGTGGAATTGCTGCCTATAAAACTTTAAATATTGTACGTAGCTTGATCAAAGAAGAAGCTCAGGTGCAAGTTATCATGACGGATGCTGCTCAAAAATTCGTTACTCCACTAACTTTTGCCACACTCAGTCAACGACCTGTGATTACTGATAATTTTACACCACAAACTAGCCCAGATGATTTTATTCCCCATATTCAATTAGCGCTTTGGACTGACTTGGCTGTTGTCGTTCCAGCCACTGCTAACATTATTGGAAAAATGGCTAACGGTTTATCTGACGATATTGTCTCAACTAGTTTGTTGGCAACTGTTGCTCCGAAATTAGTCTTCCCTGCCATGAATACTGACATGTATAACAATCCAGCCGTTCAAAATAATTTGGAAAATTTGAAACAAATGGGCGTACAAATTATTGAACCAGCAACTGGATTTTTAGCTGAAGGAATGACTGGTAAAGGTCGTCTCCCTGAACTTCCAACAATTATGGAAGCTATCGAAAAGAACTTTCAACCTCGTCCATTGGTTGGCAAAAAGGTTATCGTTACAGCTGGTGGTACTAAAGAAGCCATTGATCCCGTTCGTTACATTGGTAATCGTTCATCTGGAAAAATGGGACTGGCCATGGCGAAAGTTGCTCGAGACTTAGGAGCTGATGTTACATTAATTACAACTGTTGACACTACTCTAGGCGGAATAAATTTAATCAAAGTTCAAACCGCTGCTGAACTGATGACTCAAATTCAGAGTGTTTTCCCTGAAAGTGATGTTCTCGTGATGGCCGCCGCTGTGGCAGACTTCAAACCAATCAATGTTGCTGAGCAAAAAATTAAGAAGAATGACGATGAAGATATTTTCACCATCAAATTAACTAAGAATCCGGATATTCTTAAAACTGTTGCGGCAACTAAAACTAACCAATTCGTTGTTGGATTTGCGGCCGAAACGCAACATCTTTTAGAGAACGCCGAGAAGAAACTGGCAAGTAAAAATGCTGATGTAATTCTTGCCAATAATGTTGCCCAGAGTGGCGCTGGATTTGGCGTTGATACTAATCGCATGACACTTCTACGAAAGAATAAACAACCTGAATCTTGGCCACTGATGTCTAAAATCGACGTTGCTAAAAAGTTCTGGGACTTTTATTTGAACAGATAACTCAAAAAGACATTCCTTAAAATTGGAATGTCTTTTTTCTATTGCGGATTTTCTTTATCACTATAATAAACTGGCTCAAGAATATTGAATTCAGTTTTTTCTAGCCAATTCTTAATTTGCTCACCTAAATTCTTTGACATCATCGCCGAAACCATAATTTGTTTCTTAGAAATATGATTAACGTGAACTCCGGCAGTTATCGTGCAACTACCGGGCAAATCAGACTGAATAATTTTACCGATGCGAATTGCTAAAACATCATCTTTGTGCAGCCGACCGTCATGACTAGGATACCGGACAGTTTCCAAATCAGTTGTCCTAGTTAACGTCGTCACAGTTCCAATGTGTGGTGTATCGCCACCGATAATTTTTATCAATAAATCCTTACCGATAACTTCTACATCAGCTACCATCGTATAATTTTCTTGCGTAATTGAGAATTTCATTAAATTCCCTCCCAACGACCACTAATTTCATTTTCAATGCCTAGTGCATCCAATTCTTTCATCGTTTGATGGTCCACCAAATCTTGAATCGTCTGTGGTTGATTGTAAAACGCTGGAATCGGCGGAATCATTTGGACACCCATCTTCGATAGCTTAGTCATATTTTCCAAATGAATCGTATTCAGTGGTGTTTCTCGGGGTACAATAATTAGCTTTCGTTGTTCCTTTAGAGTTACATCAGCGGCACGAGAAATTAAATTATCACCGATACCAATGGCAACACTGGCAACTGTTTTCATACTGGCTGGTACAATAATCATCCCATCGGTCAAAAATGAACCACTGGCAATTGTTGCGCCTAAATCGCTATCACTATAAAAATAATCAGCCAAACTTTTAACTTCAGCTAGTGACATATCCGTTTCCAGCTGTAAATTTTTCTTAGCCCAAGCACTGAAAACGACATGCGTTTCCACATTTTTCATTGATTGCAATTTTTTCATCAAATCAAGTGCATAAATCGTACCCGAAGCGCCAGTGACACCGATAACAATCTTTCTCATTCGTGACATATCAATACTTCCTTACTCTAAATATTTTTGCCAATCTTTTACTTCTTTAAATTTAGCTCGTTCAAATTGATCTTTCATATCAAATGGAACCGTACCATCTAGAATTGTCTTGGAACTCATTCCACGAACTCGAATCGACTTAGGGTCATATTCAGGACGTTCTGACGGATCAAGCGGATGATTACGCATTCCCGGCAGCACCATAATATCTTTGTCGCCTTGGAAACGTGTATTCAACGTCCACATCACATCATTCATGTCGAAAATATCCACATCATCATCAACTAAAATGACTGTCTTTAACTCCTTAAAAGCTGACAATGCCAAGATGGCTGCCTGTCTTTGTAAACCTTCATCTGCTTCATCATCTTTATGGATTTGCATGATAGTCATCAATTTACCGCCACCAGCAGGAGGATTATAAACATTCTTTACTTTTCCCGGAATTGCCTTGTCGACTAGTTCCAGAATCGAGGCTTCAGTTGGAATTCCAGCCATTGAAACATGCTCCTCACTAGGTCCAATCATCGTTTGGAAAATTGGATCTTTACGGTGAGTAATTGCCTTAACTTTGACAACATTCACAGCTGGATTGGCGTCACCATCATAGCCAGGAAATTCGGGCATAGCTTTACCAGTGTTAGTATTGATATCCTCTTGCATAGTTTGATTAGGCATAATTTCAGCCTCAATTACATATTCAGCACGAGCAATCGACTTTTCATCAACCGTTTTGGCAGCGACTAATTGAACTGCTTGTTGACGCAAAGCTCCGGCAACATTCAATTCATCGTAACCAAGTGGCGTTGTAGGTGGCTCGAAAGTTGCTCCAATGGTAATTGCAGGATCCAAGCCGATATTAATCGTAATAGGCATCGGTTTATTGAGCTTTTCGAATTGCTTTTGGAAATTACCAATGTGACGACCACCGGGCATAATGTACATCCCTAAAGTATCCTTATCTTCCAAAACCATCCGGTGAATCGTAACATCACTCATCGTTTTATCAGGATTAGAACCGAGCACCAAGCCAACGGTAATGTATGGACCAGCATCATATTCAGTATTTGTAGCCGCTGGCAAAATTTTTCTAATATCAAAATCTTTATCAGTAGCTTTATGCACAATTTCTTGAACAGGTGCTTGGTCAGAATCTACTACAATTGGAGCGACTGGATTCTCAACTGAATCCTTCAAAAAGCGCCCCAAAGTTTTGTAATCATGGTGTAAAATCATACCAACACGTTGACGACTAGCCATCGAACCAATATAAATCCGACTACCTGGAAAACCTTTAATATTATTAAACATCATTGATGGACCAACCGAAGTTGGCCGTTGAACCGTACCACCAGCACCGATATAACGATAAACTCCAGATAATTCAGCGTTAGGGTCAACCTCAACATTAGTCTCGTGGTATTGATCTGGTTTATTTCTCAGTTCATCGATAACTTTTCGTAAATCATATAGTTGTTCTGACATACAATTGCCTCGCTTTCTTAACAAGGTCAATTATAAGGACTGACTATACTTCAGAACAATTCAAGATAAAGCAAAAAGCATTCCAAAATGGAATGCTTTTTCTTTTTATATTCCTGCTTACATAGAAAACATAGCGGCAACCAATGAGATAACCCAAACCGCAATCATATAACCATAAAATATTTTATTTTGTTTTTTATATTTAGGATTCCGTGTTGAACTTATCATTGCTTCTATAAATGATATTACCGGAATGTAGAAACTCAAGCCAGTAACACTGATAACAAACGGCGTACCCCAAGCCCCACCGCTCATGTGCAATGACAAACTGTATAAATAAATTGCTATCAAAATAACAGTTGGAATTATTTCAATAATACGACGAATTTTCATTACTTTCCCCCATCTTTAGTTCCTGTTAATAACTTACTTTAAATAGGTGTGATGCTAATTAAATATGCCGTCTCCAGAGCTGGGAAATATTCTCAAGATGTGCGGAACGGCTCGAGCCAAGGTACGGTCTCGAACCTCGGCACACAAATATTTCCCAGTTCTTCCGACTAATCAATCGTTATTAGTTGAATGTAAAAGTATTCAAACAATTTTTAAAAACATGAAATATTCATATTAGGTCATCAACTAGCACCGTACATATTTCAATGATTCTTAAATACCTATGATAAAACACTCAATTTATTTTTAAGAACCCAGTCGGAGGATCTGATAGTATTTACTCGCAGTGGAAGTGGCGTTATGGCTTTAGCCATTACACCACCGGACGAGTTTGGAGACTTGCGATTTATGCAAGGCTTCAAACCGAGGTTCGAGACCGATCTTTGGCTCGGACCGTTCCGCACAGCAGGGGAATACTATCAGATCCGGAGACGGCATACTTAATTAGCATATTTGGTATATACAACTATCATACTCTAAAAATTATTTCTTAGGCTTCTTCTTTGGCAACTTTAATTCAAATAATAATGGATTGGAATCTGGAGCAATCCGTAATGACAATTCCTGTTGTGCTCGTGTTACACCAACGTATAACAAACGACGTTCCTCTTCGATAAAAGCTGAGTAATTTTCAACTTCTTTATAGAAAGTATGAAACATAGCGTATTCTTTGGACTTTTCCAAAGTTTTATCCATATTAATGGGATTAAAAGCATTGTTATTCGTAATTTCTTTATAGTTGTCGATATGTGCCGATTGCAGTGCTCGTTCCAGAAATTCAAAACTGCGATTATAAATATATTTCCACTGTTTAACAAATTGCTCAATTGTCATTTCCGGTGGGAACCAATTATTCAAGACCACCCCGGCACGTTCGACTTCCTTATCAGTCAAGCCATATAGATAAACATACTTGAACTCCAAGCCCTTAGCTTGATGCAGTGACAAAAATTGAATTCGATGTTGTTGCTTATCCTGCTCCATCCGATTCGAAAGAATATCCTTCTTATGCTCTTCATCAAAGAAGAAATCATCAATATTTTTGTATTCGTCTAATTCATCTTCCAAATACTTTTTAATATCATTCACTTCAACCTTCGACATAAAGTTCTTTTCTTCCATAAAATCAAAATATCTATCAGTCAATTTTGTTGCCGCAGTGTACAAATCTTTAATCAGACTTTTGGATAGCTTCTGTCGAGTTTCATCATTATCAGCTTCATCCATACGAGTCTTAAAACGTTTAATACTGTTGAAATACACTTGAACCCGCTCATCGGTCCGCTTATACGGAGTATTTGTTTCGGCGTTATACGCTTCAGCTGCTAACAAATATTTACTTAATTTATTGAATTCATCATCAGCTCGTTTTTCAACCTTAGTCGTATGATCCTTGTAAGCTCGAAATCCGATTCGATTGGCCTGACTACTAAAATACTTATATTTATCTTGCCATAGTGCTTTCATCAATTCAGTTATAATTCGATAAATCAAATTATTTTGGAGAATAGCACCTGAATTATTGATATTAGCGTAAATTTTTTGGTTAGCTAACCAGTCTGCTAAAAGCATTCTTGACGAGTTATAACGTACTAAAATGGCAATATCATTATTGTTGATTTCTGGATCATTAACTTGTTTTACAAGGCGTTTCAACATTTTTGAACCACCACTGAAACCAGATTTCTTACTACTATAAAGTACAAATTTACCAACATCAGGACGGCCTGACAGCAACTCTTTATCCAAACGAACATGATTCTGTTTAATCAAAGGAATAACTCGTTTCAGAATTTTCTCCCCCGTACGATAATTAGTCGACAAATTCAGCTTCTGAGCATCTGGCAACAGCTGTTTATAATTCAAGATATACTGTGGATTACTACCTCTAAATGAGTAAATACTCTGGTCATCGTCACCAATGACAATTAGATGTTGCATCGTTTCGGGACTTAATAACTTAGAAATAATCTCCCACTGCAAGTTATCAATATCCTGAAACTCATCAATTACGGCAATCTTATACCGAGCCATAATACGTTGATAATACTGCAAATACTGCGGATCATTCATGCTTTCCAATAACAATAATTTCATATCATTAAAATCAATGTAACCATTGCGACGCTTGAGTTCTTGATACTTATTAATGACATCCAAATAGTCAGCATAAAAATCATCATCGTGATTCTGACGTGAATACTCTGACATAACTTTAATCGATTCACGCAAAGGCTTATCTTCCGTTACAGTCGGCAAAACGCCATTGGTTGTCAATCCCTGATTAATCATATAATCATTGAGGTCAAACATCTCTCCCAACATTTCAGCCTTCGTTATAACGTTACTAGGATGCTTAATTTGATCAGATAAATCACGCATAAATAAGCGATAACTAGTCAAAACTTGAGACCGTTGATACTCAGGATTTTGTCTTAATAATTGGTAGAATAATGCATGAAAAGTTGTGAAATTGGGGCGTCCAATAGGAAACTCTAACCCAGTATCAGACAATTCTTTGACAAATTTATCAAAACGCTCACCCATATCTACTCGAGATTTGTGAGAAAAAGTTATTCCTAATATTTCGTCTGGAGCGGCGTTACCCTTAGCTACGGCAATCAGAGCCATCAAAATAAAAATGGTCGTCTTACCTGAACCAGCACATGCATTAACTAATAACGGTCTCATGAAATCATTATTTAAAATTTTTATTTGTTCAGCGGAGAACTTCATATTTAGACCTGACTCCATCAGATCAATTATTTCTTTAGTTGATAATTCTTGAATCGTCTCGTCCCCCATCATTTCCAACCTGCTTTTGAATATAATTCCAAAAGAGATTATTTGCTTTCGAATGTTGTCCTTTAACTCTGATAAAACACAATTTATTGGTAATATTAGCCGTTAAAGGCACAATGGCAACTGCTTTATTCGCAAATTGCTTGGCAGTCTTAGCTGTCATCACCGATACACCCATATTATTTTGAACCATTTGCATGATCAAGTCCACACGTGTGCCCTCATAAACAACGTTAGCTTTGAATCCAGCCTGCTGACAAAGCTCTAAAACTGGCAAATAGAGATTAGTCGAATTACCTAAAATTAAAAATTTTTCAGTCTTTAAATCAGCTAAATCTAATTTATCTTGGGTGGCTAAAACATGTCCCTGTGGTAAAACAGCCACGAATTTATCATCTTCCATGACAATCCGTTCCAATTTTGGATCAACAAACTTAAAAGTCCGTGCAAAAATCACTTCACATTTACCAGCTTTCAAAGAAGTTATTAAATTGTAACTTTCTTCCTCTTTAAGCTGCATTTGGACATCTGGATAGTCACGTAAAAATTGACTAATTAAGCCAAAGCTTTGATAACTAGGCATCGTCGGAATCGTATGCATCTCAATCGTCATATTTTGAGCAGCTTGATAATCATCCAATTTAACAGTTAATTGTTCATAATCACGTAAAATATTTTGCGCGTATGGAAGAATTAATTTCCCCTGTTCAGTCAGTTCAATCTTTCGATGCGCTCGTTTAAATAAGGAAACATTTAAGCCCTTTTCAAGAGCTAATATTTGTTTGGATATATTTCCCTGAGTCGTGAAAAGATTCTCAGCTGTTTCAGTATAATTGAGTGTTTTTGATAAATCGACAAAAACCTTAAACTTATTTAAATCCACAGTGATCTTCCTTTCTTGAAACTAAACTTACAGAAATTAATTGTAGCATGAATCTCTAAACATTCTGTTGAAATATCCGCTTTATAAACGTAAGGTTAAGTTACGTTATTAAAATCTCTATTATTAATTATTCAGGAGGATTTTCTTTGAGCGATATTAAATTGATTGCGACCGACATTGACGGTACGCTTTTTGACACTGAACACAATTATGATGTAAAACGTTTGAATAATTATTTAAATTTATTGCATCAAAAGAATATTAAATTTGCCATTGCCAGTGGTAACAATTACGACCACTTAGAAAGAATTTTTAAAGAGAGTCCCGATATTGATGCCTTTATTGCCGAAAATGGTTCACAAATCATTTCACATCAAAAAACTTTGTATGAAAAACTAGTTCCAAAAGAATTAGTGCACGATATGATTACCACTTTAACAAATGAATTAGACCTCAAAGCAATTTCACTTTCTGGTAAAAAAGCAAGTTACTCAGAATCTAAGGAAAATCAGCCACTCTACCACATTAATAATCTTAAAGTTGTCCCCGACCTTACAAAAGTTGACGATGAAATATTCAAATTTAACATTCAATTGCAACACGATGATCTAGATGCAGCTATCCAATTGTTAAACCAAAAATACGGCAACAAAATTTATGCAGCTGTTAGTGGTTTCGGCAGTATCGACATCATGAGCAATAACGTCAATAAGAGCCTAGGATTACAACATCTTTCCGAAGGATTAAATCTATCTCTAGAAAATGTCATGTCATTTGGTGACAATACCAATGATTTGGAAATGCTTGAAGAATCTGGTATTAGCTACGCCATGAAAAATGCCAAACCATCAGTCCTCAAGGCAGCTGACCACATTACTAAAGATGACAACGATCACGATGGAGTTTTAAATACCATCGGTGAATTTTTCCAACTATAAAATAAATAGCCATAGTAATCTGAAAATACAGATTATTATGGCTTTTATTATTTAACAATTTATTTTAATTAAGCTTCGTCTGGCTTTTCCATCAATAACAACAGAATCAAGTAAACGATAATTCCGGGAAACATTGGTGTCAAACTGAGTACCACGTAAAGTACTCGGCCAATCGCTGGATTCCAATCATATTGTTCACATAAACCGGCAATAACTCCACCTAAAATTTGATTGTTCTTCGATCTCTTTATTGGAATATGCATTGTCTTAACCTCTATTATTAATCAGGATTTTCCATTAACATCCAGAGTACCAAGTAGCCTATGATACCCGGAAATGGTGTCAAACATAGTACTACCCACAAAACTCTGGCGATAGTTGGATTCCATTGAAAATGTTCTGCCAATCCACCAATCACACCAGCAAAAACATAATTACTTCTCGAACGTCTAATTGAAATATGCATAAGCTACTCCTCCTCTTTATCTTCATTTACATAATAAGTTATTCCGTACAAATAGTACATAGAATTCGCTTACAACAAACTTACATTTTTGTCACTTGAAGCTCTAACAGATTTTTTAAAGCATGTAGATTTTGGTTAAAAGCATTTTTAACAATTGGTGCGAACAAAGCTAATGGTAATTTCAAATCGTTAGTTGGATAAAGCTGTTCCGTAATCCTAGTAAAACCAGATTCCTCATTTAATTGGAAAACCAGTTGATACTCCAGTGTTCCAGTAGTGCTTTGAAAAATAATTTCATCACTATTATTTTGTTTAATTTCAACAATTTCATCTTTATTCAAAGCATTAACATCCCGATGAATCGCATAAGTACGGTCACTGATTTCTTTAATATTCCCAATCGCCCAATTCCATTTCAATAAATTAGGTACTTCCAATAAAAACTTTTTAACAGTATTTTTATCAGCCTTAATCAGTATTTCATTTTCAAATAATTTTTTCATGATTGTTTCTCCCCTAATTTGATAAGGCAATCATATGAAAAAACGGGCTCATTTAAAAATCAGTATTCTGATATTTTAGAAATCTTTGAAAATTTGTTCTCCATATAATTCTGAGAATAAATCTTTCCGTTGATTCGCTTCCAAACGTTCATCATCGTTGTGGGCCTCTTGTGCTAAACGAGCCATTAGAAAATAACAATTTGCCAACATATAATGTGAATCATGCTTAGCAATAAAAGCAATGCCATCAACCAAATAAGCCGTTGAATTCTGATAATCGTTCAATTTGAAATAAATTAAGGCGGCTAAATAATAAATGATATTTTGATTTTCATCATAAGCAAATTCATTCCAATTACGAAATGCGAGATCAATATTGTCGACCGCTCCCGTTTTATTATTCTGCAAAACGTCAATTACGCCCATTGCCAAATAAGCTAATCTAGAAATGGTATTCAAGTGTAAATGATTTACTTCTGCTAAGGATAGTCTGAATGAACTTAAACCAGCATCTAACGAACCAGTTTGTAATTGAGCAACCCCAAGATAGTAATAGTAAGCCTGCATTTGTTGTGAAGTTTCCAAAGAATCTGTCACAGCATCTTGTTCCAAAAATTCCAATAACTTTTGATATTGGTGACTATTGCACAGCTTATCCACTGTTTCGTTGAAATCACTGTGAACACTAATTTTATAATTAGCTGCCAAACTAATCTCGTTTAGATCAACCTCTAATTTTTTTGCCAGATTCACTAACAGATTAGCGTTGGGAATATAAACATCATTCTCAATCGCTGACAACATTGACTGAGCACAGACACCTTCAGCCAATTCTTTTTGTGTTAAACCTTTTTCTTTACGTAATTCTTTTAAGACAGCCCCTAAGTTTTTCATATGCAATCCCTGACTTCTCTATTTAATAACCTACTTCAATTCTAAAGTAAAAATAAAATAAATGCATAGAAAAGGAATTGTTTTCATATTTATTTATAAACTTAATAATTTAGAATGCAGTGTTTGTTAAATATTCCGTCTCCAGAGCTGGGAAATATTCTCAAGCTGTGCGGACCGGTCCGAGACAAAATACGGTCTCGAACCTCGGTTTGAAGCCTTGACACAATTCGTCAAGTCTCCAAACACGCCCGGTGGTATAAGTACGGGAGGAGCTCCCGTACTTATACCACTACCACGGCACACAAATATTTCCCAGCTCTTCCGACTGAGTTAATCGGTTTTAATTGAACGTCACAGTATGCAATTATTTTTATGATCAGCTCATTTTATATACCGAAATACAATCTATACAAATATCTACAATAAATTAATTCCATAAAAAAAAGACAATCCCAATTGGATTGCCCTCTATATAAGTTAAAGTTCCTGTGAAATTTTTACTACTGGAGTTGTTATTCGTGTCGTAAATGTTGCAGCTGGATTTAGAGGTTGTAATGTTAAAATGGCCGGTTTTCCAACTTCAATCTTAAAATCATTTAAAACTTCGATATCTTCCGAATCCTTTCGTAACTCTCGTCCCCTTAAATTATCACGCGTTCTATTTAGGACGACTTTTGAATCGGAAATCGTGATTCGGTAAATTGATCTACTCATTGTTGTGAAGGTATATGTTCCCTTGGGAAAATTGTATTCTAACGTCTGCATGGATTTACTCCTCAAACTTTTTGAATTAATTATTCCTTCAGTGAAAATCTTTCCGAAATTCTTTTCCATTGCTCCAATCATAGAACATACTGTTACCCTCGTTATCAACCTGCGAATTCATATATTCATATATTGTAATTAGTTTTTTTGCGTATTCAAATCCTACTGTTTTTTGTTCCAATTCTTTTTCTATGAATAGCGCCAATTCTTCAACATCAGAATCAAGTATTAAATAATCAAGTGGTAATTTTCCACCTTCTTTTGATAAAGCCTTGATACTCTTCTTATTGTCTCTAATAAAATCTTTTAATTCCTGATACTTATACTTGCCTTCCATAATATATTACCTTCCAATTATTTATTAATCACGTTATTAAAACGTCAAATTTTTTCTAAAAATCAAATGACACTTCAATATCCGCTCATACATAAAATTACGTAACTTTATGGAATTTTTCCGTTCATATGTAAAAAACTTTGTTTTTTTTACTGTAAAACTTTATATGTCCAAGCAGCTTTTTCATAACCGTGGAATTCTTTCTTAACAACATCAGCGACTTCTGGTGTGTGGTAGGCTTTGACAATTTTCTTAAATGTTGGGTTATTTTTGTCCTTGGCGTTTGCTGACATAATATTGACGTAAGGCTTAGATTTGGCAGTAATCTTTTCACGATAGACAGCATTTTGAGGGTTCAATTTAGCATCACTGGCAACTCCACTATTAACACATGCGGCAGTCACATCATCAAGTGATTTGGCAGTTTGTCCGGCATCAAGTGACGAAAGTTTGATACCAACTTTGTTCTCGGTAATATCACGCAAACTTGGAATCTTGGCATTATTTAGTTTGATCAAACCAGCACTCTCTAATAGTTGTAATGCTCGACCTTCGTTTGTAACATCGTTGGGAATTGCAACCTTATCGCCTTTTTTCAATTGATTAATATTCTTAATTTTCTTAGAAAATAGTGACATTGGTGCAATTACGGTAGTTCCCATGGTAACGATATTCGTCTTGTGCTTCTTATTCCAATCGCTTTGGAATGTAAATGTTTGAAAATCGTTCATATCGATTTCCCCGTTAGCTAATGCGGTATTGGGCTGACTATAATCGGAAAACTCGACAATCTTGATGTTAATTCCATCCTTTTTAACAATCTGGGCGACTTTCTCAAGCTCAGGATCATTGGCACCAGTAATACCAATTTTCACTGTCTTACCAGATGCACTCTTTCCGCAACCGGCTAAAATAAATAAACTAAGTGTGGTAATGAATATTAGAAATATTCCCTTAATTCGACTTTTCATGATTTTCCTCCTCAATTTGAAAAGGCGCTTCTATCGGGAAATGTTTGCCAAATAGAAGCGCCTTTTTTGACGCGGTATTTATAAGCAAACTTTTTCATATCTACTTTTCAAAATACCTATTAACTTAATTACTATTGTGGTAGTCGTAATTAAATTAATGTTCTAACTTACGAACTGCTAAATCTCCCAGTCCCTGAATAATGAAAACTAATACTAAAATGAATAACATGGAAACGATGGTAACGTCATTTTCAAATCGTTGGTATCCAACGGAAATGGCCATGTTACCAAGTCCACCACCACCGACAGCACCGGCCATGGCTGTTAAACCAATCAAACTGATAATTGTCAAAGTTCCGGAACGGATCAATTCTGGCAATCCTTCACGAAGATAAACTCTAAAGATAATCTTCATTGGTGATAATCCAATAGCTTCAGCAGCTTCAATGACACCAGGGTCAACTTCAACTAATGCCAATTGAACTTGTCTAGCGAAGAATGGTGCAGTACCGATAACCAATGGCACCAAGGCACCAGTAGGTCCGATAGTTTGGCCGACAATCAATTTAGTGAACGGTCCGATAACCGCTAGTAAAATGATGAACGGAATTGATCTGAATAGGTTGACTAATTTATCTAGCCAATAGTAGAAATTCTTATGTGGCGTGATACCGTCTTTTGCTGTGACGACCAAGAGAATTCCTAAGATAATACCGATAATACCAGCAAATAATGCACTGACAAAAGTCATATAAAGTGTTTGCCAAATTGCGGTAACGAATCCATTATCGCCTTCCCAGTTGGCGACAACATTAGGTAAAAACTTATTTATTAATCCTGCCATGAGTTATTTGCCTTCTTTCTTTAAATCAATTTCTTTAACATTAACGTTTAAACCATTTAGATATTGAATTGCTTGTTCAACCTTGTCATCATCGCCTGTTAAAGCGAAAAGCATGATACCAACGGTTGTACCTTGCAATCTTTCGATATTACTGAAGAGAATATTAGCTTCAACTTCGAAACGTTTGTACAACCCAACGACGATTGGTTCATTGGTAGAATCACCGATGTAGTTAAGTTCGATCAAACGTCCCGAAAGTTTATCAACAATCCCACTATCACGGATCTCGTCCAATACTGAACCGATATGAGTTGAAGTATTAACAAAGTCCTTGGTCAATTGCTCTTTAGGTTGACCGAAGATTGACAACAAATCGCCCTCTTCAATCAAACGACCATTTTCCATGACTGAAACACGATTACAAATTTGCTTAATAGCGTCCATTTCATGGGTAATAATAACAATTGTAATTCCAAGTTCTTTATTCAAGCGACCAAGTAGATCCAAAATTTCTGTGGTAGTCTTTGGATCCAAAGCACTGGTAGCTTCGTCGGAAATTAGAATTTCAGGGTCATTGGCAAGCGCACGAGCAATCGCAACACGTTGTTTTTGCCCACCAGATAGTTGTGAAGGATAGTTGTTAGCACGATCAGATAGGCCAACAATATCCAACAAACGGTCGATTTTCTGCTTGCGTTCTGCCTTGCTCAATCCAGAATCTCGTAGTGGAAAATCAACGTTTCCGTAGACGGTCAAGGAATTCATTAAATTAAAATGCTGGAAAATCATCCCAATATTACGACGAGCTTTACGTAAATCTTTTTGACTTAATTCGAGCATATTTTGATTATTAACAATAACTGATCCCGCAGTTGGTTGTTGTAACAAGTTAATTACACGAACCAACGTACTTTTACCAGCACCAGAGTAACCAATTACCCCGAAAACATCGCCTTTCTTAACATCAATTGAAACATCTTTAACGGCTTCAATCGTCTTACCTTCATTTTGAAAGGTAACGTCAATATTCTTAAGCTGAATTATCCCATTTTGTTCTGCCATTTAATAATTACTCCCTTAACTTAAAATCTTCGAATTGCTGGCACTCCGAAACTGATTAATATCCTCTATAAACTATATCTAAAAAGCATTCCGCAAGATATCAATTTAGAGCAAAAAGTAAACTTTATTTCCTATATTAATACTAAAGTTTTGCGTTCCATGCTGGAATTTCGTTTCCGCCGTAAACTTTCTTGATTTCTTTTTCAACATCTTTTGTTTGGAAAGCTTTAACAACTTTCTTGTATGTCTTGTTATCCTTGTTCTTCTTTTGAGCAACGATAATGTTGATCCAAGGAATTGAGTTCTTGTTGATCTTTTCTGTTACAACAGCTTTCTTAGGGTTCAATTTAGCATCGTTAGCAACGTTACCATTAACAACCGCGGCATCAACGTCATCTAGTGAACGGGCTGTTTGTGCGGCATCAAGTGTTGTGAACTTCAAGTTTAGTTTGTTTTCCTTGATATCCTTTGTTGAAGGTAATGTCTTGCTGTCATCAAGCTTTAGTAAACCATTGTATTCAAGTAATTGTAATGCACGGGCTTCATTTGAAGCATCGTTAGGAATGGCAATCTTAGCACCATTCTTTAGGTCGCTAAGTTTAGTGATCTTGTGTGAATAAAGAGCCATTGGTTGGATAACTGTCTTACCAATTGAAACTAAGTCTGACTTGTGTGCTTTGTTCCAAGCGTTCAAGAAATCTGTATGTTGATAAGCGTTGATATCAACTTCTCCTTGAACCAAGGCTGTATTTGGTTGGTTGTAATCGTTGAATTGAACAATCTTCAAATCGATTCCTTCACTCTTAACATTCTTTTGAACAACTTTCCAAATCGGTGCATCTGAAGGGTTAATCCCAACTTTAACTGTTTGTGTTTTGCTTTGATTTCCACAACCAGCTAGTACAAAAATAAATAATGCTGTGAAGGCTAATAAAATAACCTTGCCAAATTTCTTAAATTTACTCATATCTTTCTCCCACCTTAACTAATACTTAATCGACTAAAAAATATCTATAGAAACAAAAAAAGCCGCTCCTAAACTGAACATCTCTGTCCAATGTTAGAAGCGACTCCTCGCGGTACCATTCTAATTCGGAATAAGCTTACACTTACCCCCTTTACAACATACAAAAGCTCTATATGCGTGTACTGTAAAGGGTACCAACCATTGCATCTTTATCCGAAGATTCAGCGCACCAATCACGGGTCATTTTCATTCAAGTCGTTGCCCTCATCTCAGCAAACAGAGGTTTTCTGTACAAACGGGATTGAATTACTTCCCCCGATCAAATTGTTTAATAAATATCTTTTGTTAATCGTTGGTTAGATAATACAATCTAATTTTTGAAATGTCAATCAATAAAAATAAGTTTTTTCAGTTGGTTTTCTAATTTTCAATTTATATGCCAAGTAGCATTTATAACATGATATTGAAAAAAATACTGTTATTTCAATGTTTTACTAAGTTTGCCGTTACGCGTTTTATAACGTTGTAGCAATATATTTTTAGAAATAAAAAGTTTTTAAATACCTTTTTCATTTACTGATTTACATTAGTTAAATTAGAATTTTATTAATGTGGGCCGTCTCCGGTTGAGAGATAGTCCGCTTGCTGTGAGACCGGTTCGAGCCAAGGTCTCTCGCCTCGATTTTGAGCTTCGCAAAGTACGCGAATCTCAAAATACGTCTGTGCTGTAAGAACGACTTCGTCGTCCTAACACCACTGTCACTGCCAGTGGACTATCTCTCAACCTCCGACTAAAATATCTAAATTTATTTACACCTGATTTCTTATATCAAGATCAACAGTCCAAAGTCATTTAATCATAATCGAATAAATTCTAAAACTCTTACCAACTCAAAAAAGGACTTTCTACGTAACACTTTATAGGAAGTCCCTTTTTCAGATCTACAAATACCTAAAACCCATTGTTCTCACTTAATTTGGCATACCATTGGCCAGACTTTTTAATCGTCTTAGTCTGCGTATGAATATCATTTCTAATCAGTCCATAGCGATTTCGATAAGCATTCTTCCATGACCAACAATCGATTCCTGTCCAAACAAAGAAGCCGTGGCAGTTAGAACCGGCTTCGATACCACGATGTAATTCAGTCAAATGGTCTTTGATAAATTTAATCCGGTAATCATCTTGAACAACGCCTTTGTCATCCAAATAACGTTCCTCATGTGATACTCCCATACCATTTTCAGATACAAACCATGGCAAATTGCCGTAATTATCACGAATATTGATGGCAATATCATAAAGTGTTTTAGGATAAATTTCCCATCCCTTATCAACATTCATAACACGTCCTGGCATTTCGTAATTGTCGAAATAAATATCTGGCATCCAATCTTGCAAACTATCTGGTGAAACGCTTGGACGCATGACACGTTCTGGATGATAGAAGTTGACTCCCAAAACATCAATTGTATTATCAGCAATTATCTTTAATTCTTCTGGAGTGCTGTCGAATAAAACATTAGCATCGTCCAAAATTTTAACCAGTTTTTCTGGGAAGTGACCTTTAACGGCTGGATCCAAGTACATATTATCGTCCCAAAGGGTTGCAAACTCTGCAGCAGCAACATCCTCTGGATCATTGGTTGCAGGATATGCAGGTGTCAAATTTAAAATAGTTCCAATTTTAGCGTCGGAATTATTTTCCTTACGCCACTTCTTAAATCTAGCAACTGCCTTGGCTGAAGCTAAATTGATATTATAAGCAACTTGAACAGCTGCGGGGCCATCAACCTTCAATGGATAATGGAATTGATACAAATACTCGCCATCCAAAATCACCTTTGGTTCATTGAATGTAAACCAGTTCTTGACTTTACTGCCAAATAACTCAAAACATTTTTCAGCGTAATCGGCAAATAAATCAGTTACATGCTTTGACTCCCAACCACCGTATTTCTTATATAGATCAATAGGTAAATCAAAATGGAATAAATTGATATAAGGTTCAATACCATTATCCAACAAGCAATCAATGACATTGTTGTAAAACTCTACCCCGTCTTCATCGACAATTCCTTTATCAACATCGGCCATCAATCTAGTCCATTGAATTGAAGTACGCAATGAACGAATACCAGCCTTGGCCATCAATGGAATATCCTTTTTATAATCATTATAAAAATTTGAAGCTGTGTCGGGTCCTACTCCATCATAGAAAGCATCTGGATCCTTTTCATACCAATAATCAAAGACATTTTGATTTGGCTTGTGAAAGTTACCTTCAGATTGAGGGCCAGACGTTGCAGCACCCCATGCGAAATCTTTTGGAAATTTAAGCATTTATTTTATCTCCTTAATTACAAAGAAAGGCCCAAGTGACATGCGGTGCCCCTTGAACCATCCTTTCCATTTTTTGTTAGAAGTTATTATGTATGCCGTTTCCAGAGCTGAGAGTATTCATCTGCTGCTCGGAACGGCCCGCATAGCAGGTAAACATTCTCATTTCTGGAAACGATCAACCCTTATTTCTGTTGATTGAAATCGACCAAAGCACCGCGCAAGTTGGCTTCATCCGTATAATGACAAGCGACAACTTGAGGTTTTATCGATGCAATTTCAACTATTTTTCTAATTTTCTCAATCTCTTTGTTAACTGCTGGAATCAAGTCAGGATTATTGGAAACTGCTCCTCCAAGCACAACTAATTCGGGATCAAAACTATATTGCAAATTGTAAATGCTTTTAGCCAAAGCGTAATACATCGTGTGTACCTCTTTTTGAGCACGTTCATCACCCTTTTTAGCTAAATCAAATACTTCTTTGCCTGAATAATTTGAAACAGGTTTCGAATTTATATTATATCTATTAGCAACATTTACCGAAGTTCCCAAATTACTTAGTGTATTTTTGTTGTCCGATAGCATATATCCAAACTCGCCACCAAATAAATGGGCACCATGCCAAATTTTATGATCAATAATCACAGAACCACCCACACCGGTTCCAACAATTAAGAAGACCAAACTATCGACATCTTTTCCAGCTCCGGAATCCAATTCAGCCAAAGCTGCACAATTAGCATCATTTTCAATACTTACTGGCAATCCAAACCTTTCTTCCAATGCTTGTTGAATCTTGAAATTATGAATATAAGGAATCGCTGACGCACCCTCAATTACACCAGTCTTCTTATTAACAGCACCAGGTGAGCTAATTCCGACACCCACAATTTGATACTGCTTCATTTTTTCCACTTGATCAGTCAGAACATTGTAAAATTCTCCTAATGTTGAAGGCGTTGGTACTGGTTTTAATTTTTTTAATTCATTATCTTTCCATACGGCAAACTTGATAGAAGTTCCACCGATATCAATCAATCCTAAATTTTTCATACTAGCCTCTGCCTACTTTCATTTCGAACGGTGACAATGGTGCCCCGTACTCATTAAATATCGTACATTTAGGAAAATTCTTATACTCATATCTGATCTCAATTGCATGTTCCGCATTTGGAATCATCACTGTATTGCCTTGTGTATATACTTCTTGCTCGATCCACTCCTGATTATTTCTGATTGAAACATAAGCGTTTCCTCTAGCGCTTAACATCGAAGCATTTTTAACAAATAGTAGCAACCCATTATTAACGATTTCTTGTTTATAAACTGTTGGCGTATCGCTATATTGAATACCTGATATAATCTCTCCCAGACGTGTTCCGGCAATCCGTTTTGATTCAGGGTGAATATTGTGCATATCGCCCGTATCAGAAATTGAAACTAAGTGAACATCATTAATTGTTTGAGATACATCCAACTGACTCTGACGAATCATTGGCCATGCATCCTTTGGTTCATCAAAGTATCCTGGAAGTTGAACAATATAAAATGGCAACGAAGTATTTTTAAACAATTGTCTCCAGCTAATAATCAATCCACGCAATAATTTCTTATATACCTCAGGATTTGGAGCATCATTTTCACCTTGATACCAGACAACTTTATTGAATGGATAATTTCTAACCTTTTCAATCATCGTGTGATACAAACCATTGGGTCTTAAGAACGACGTTGGTGTCATTGGAGGTGGCCATGGCGTGTGTCCCACTTTATCCTTAGCATCACTCAGTGAAACCTCGGGATACTTTTTAGTAAAGGCACTCAATTTAGTATTGTGATCAGCCACCGCGGCATTATACGCAACAAATTCTTGTTTAAAATCATCAGCAGTTTTGCCATCAATTGCTTCATGAAATGGTTTGATAAAAGTATCAACTAATTCCTTATCACTCTGCAACACAGTCTCTGGTACCCAAGATGACGCTGAAGTACCGCCTTTATAACAGTCGATAATCCCAATTACTCGGTCCGGATATATTTGTTTGAAACGCTTTAACATCCAGTAACCAACTGCTGATAAACTGCCAACGGTTGTATCCTTGACTAACTTCCAAGCAGGAATTGGTAAATCATCTGGCAAAGTTTGCTTCTCATCACGATATTCAAGTTTAGGAACATTGTAGTAATAAGCATCTTTAAAATTAATATCCTTTAATTGATCCTGATATTCACAATCATTTTGAAATTCATATTCAATATTAGATTGACCTGTCAGAAGAATGACTTGCCCAGTTTTAATATTATTGACAATTATTTCTTCATCTAAGTTTTGGACCTTCAAAGTTGTCTCAACTTGACTTTCGATTGGAGCAACTTCAATCAACCAATTACCATCAACATCAGAAGTTGTACGCAAAACTTGATTGTCTATTTCTGCATAGACTTCCGTATCTCTGACAGCAGTCCCACTGATTTTGAAGGCTTTATTAGCTGGTATGACCATATTATTTGAATATAGTGGATCAAGCTCTAATACTTCAGTTGCCATAAAATCATTCCTTAGCCTTAAGAGTATTTAGTTCTTCGTGTAAATTGATAACCTTTTCAGCTACTGTCATCATAATATCTGCTGAAATAAAGTGGTCTTGCGAGTGAATCAACATGATTGATTTCTCAACTTTTTCACCGTTCATTTCATCGGTCATCCATTTAGTTTGAATATTATGTGCTTCGTGCAAAGTCTTGTGTGCTACTTTTAACTTTTCTCTTGCACCATCAATATCACCAGTTTCGGCGATAGTCATAGCTTCAACACATTGTGATTTTGCAGTACCGGCAACTGAGATCAACTCCATTGCTCTTTTTAATTGTTTTTCATCCAAGATATTTTTCTCCTTTGCCGTTTTTTTTAATAAATTATGCTTCTGCAGCTGTAGCAGCGTTTTCCATTTCTTTGTCAGGATTATCAGGGTTTAATCTGTTATCCATCTTAATGAATGGAATATAGATTGCGGTTGTAATTGCAACGATAACTGCTTGTACAATCAATCCATTAATAGATCCTGTGTACAATAGTCCAGATAGCAATGTTGGTACTGTCCATGGAACGTTATTAACAATAGGTCCGATAAAGCCAATCTTTGTAAAGAATAGTCCAATGTAGAATGCCAATGGTTGTGCAACTAGCCATGGAATGAAGTACAAAGGATTCAAGATAATAGGTAGACCGAATGTAACAGGTTCTGAAATATTAAAGATAGCTGGCATTAAAGCAATCTTTGAAACTTTCTTGGCAGCAAGTCTCTTTGAAAATAGCATCAATGCTAGAACTGGTGATACTGAACATGATCCAGCAGCAACAGTTGAAAAGTTCATGAATAATGTTGAGTAAATGTGATGTGCTTGGCCTAACATGTTTTGTGTATCATTGATATTCCATGTTAATCCGAAGATAGGTCCCCAAATTGATGTTGGGTGAATACCAAACCATTGAAGTAAACTCCATGTAGTTTGTGATACAAAGGCAAACAATCCTGTACCAGAAATAGCAAGAGCTGGCTTTTGCAAAGCTGTTAGTAATAGTTCTGGCATTGTTTCACCAGTTAATGTTGTACTGATACCTGTAAGAATAATGAAGACGCCCATTGTAATAACACCGGGAATCAATGACTCGAAACTACGAGCAACTGCAGGTGGAACTGAATCTGGCATCTTGATAGTAAAGTTCTTTTCAAGAACCTTGTTGTAAATCCAAACTGAAAATCCTGAAATCAATAGTGCGGCGAAAACACCTTTTGTTCCAAAGAATGTAGTATCCATATAATTTAGAACATCGATAGCTTTCTTAGAACCATCTGGTGTGTATTGGAATTTCCAAGGCATACAGATGAAGAATGCACCTAAAGCATAAAGAACTGAAGTCATATGTTCCTTACTCTTTGGGAAGTACTTACGTGAAAATGTGTGTGAAAAAATAACTACAAGTAGAATAGCGAAAGTATTTAGAGAACCATTAGAAACTAATCCAATTAAGTTCCCAGTCGTTGTTAATCCATTAAATAAACCTGATGCGGCCCAAGCTTTCCAAGAACCGCTGATTAATTTACCAAGTCCCAATCCTTGTTGACCAAAGATAAGTCCATTAGTAGGATCGATGAAAACATTTTGAATCATGATAGCGAATCCAGCAATCATTGAAGTTGCGGCAACAATGATGAAGGAATCACGTAATGTTAGAAGCAATTTGTTCGCAGCAATTTTACCAGCGGTTTTGGTAAATTCCATCTGGAACTTTTGCCAACCTTTTCCCTTTGCCATATTAATCTATTCCCTTCTCTTTCAATACATCAACTAAAACTTGACCATCCATACTACCAAATTGTTGCATTGTTAGAAGAATGACCTTTGTATTTGGGTGACCCTTTTTGGTTTGATCAAAGGCCCAACCAATTTGTGGTGCTAACAAAATAACATCGGCATCATCGCCAACTTCGTCAACCATACCAAAGTCGTATGCATCAACTTTTACATCCTTACCCTCTGCGTCATATACCTTTTGCATTTTGGCACCGATAAGACTTGTGGAAAATCCACCGCTACAAAAAATAGCAATCTTTAATTGTTTCATAAATGAAACCCCCTTCTTTTTGTTAACGGTTACATTATAAGTTCATTTATATTTCTGTGTCAATACAAAATAATAATTTGTTATAACAAATTATTGAAGACAATAAAAAAAGACAATAAAATTATCAATTAAATGATAATTCCATTGTCTTAAATTGATTCATGGATTGAAAACTTGGATGCTCGTATATAAGTATAAGAGTATTCGAAGATTTGTCCGTTGCTTAAAAATGAACGTTGTTCCATTGTTATCAAGGGTTCTGGCTTATCCAGACCAAGTTTTTCAGTAACTTGATCATCAGATATTTCACTTGAAATGGTCCTTATCGCAGAATCAATTTTTAAATCCAATTCTTTATCTACAAAATCATAAATGGAACCTTTCAGAGAATCCATCTGCATTCCTTGGATAATTTTCACCGGCATAAACGTCCGTTGTAACGCTATAACAGTGCCTTTATCCTTAATCAAACGCTCTATTCCGTAGGTGAAATCAAATTTATTAATGTTCAGCTGACCCATAACGCTACCAGTGGGCTTATCAACGCCAAACTTTAATAGATCAACTTGATACTTATTGAAATCAAATATTTCTAAAGATTTTTTACCATGACTGAAGCCCGTGTTAGCTTGATTGTCTTTGACAAAAGTCCCTGAGCCCTGGATTCTATATATCAACCCTTCCTCTACTAGGATGTCCAATGCCTTCCTAACGGTGATTCTACTGACATTCAGAGAACTGGCAATTGCAGTTTCTTGAGGTAGTTGTTCATTGATTTGATATTGTTTTTCCAGGATTTGTTGTCGTAAATGATTTGCTACCACCACATATTTGGGTGTTTCCTTCATAAAATTCCCTCCGACATCATCCTTTGACGTCTAGAATTTGTTATAACCAATGTTCTAGGTGTCTTTCACATTATAGCGTAATTCCTTAAATACTTATACACTAATTCATATTATCAATATTAACCCATTTTTCAAATGATATATATACCAAAAAGATAATGATAATGTGAATTTGAGGACATGATTCATAAATATTGTATAGTAGAAACGCGTGGTGCTAGTTAAGTATGCCGTCTCCAGCGCTGGGAAATATTCTCAAGCTGTGCGGAACGGCCCGAGCCAAAATACGGTCTCGAACCATGGTACACAAATATTTTCCAGCTCTTCCGACTAATTAATCGTTATTAGTCGAATGTGAAAGCATTCAAACAATTTTAGACTATGAAATATTTGTAATAGGTTATCAACTAGCACCATGCGTATAGTAGAACTATTTTTGTAAGCGCTTAACTTGTTCTTAATTAATAATACACTTCTTTTAAGCTAATAACTGAAGACCTGTTTATGAAGAATCCGATGTGCCTGTACTCGTAACATCTTCTGGAAACAGTCCAAAACGACAAAAAGGTCCTCTAAATTAATAGAGAACCTTTTTTTGCAATTGTCTGTTCCACGTACATCTTACTCTAAATTATGATAAAACTTCAACTGAAGCTGTAGTTACACCATATGAAGGGATTGATGAACTAGGCATGGCAACATCTAATTGTTGTGAATTAGAGTTGGCAAATGTTCCTGTATCATTAACGGTTCTGTATAATACGGTTCCGTCAGATAAAGTGATCTTCAATTGTGTACCCTTTGGAAATACTGAAAGATTGGCTGCCACACCACTGTAACCCATGTTTGAACCTAAAACAGATGGATCATAGAAGGAAATCTTGAATGTTCCTTGTGATGTACCTGTTGTACTTGTTGATTGTGTTGTAGCTTGTGAAGTTGTGTCAGTTGTTTGTTGTGTTTGTGTATTTGCACTAGTATCTGTAAAAGCTGTTGTTGTGGCAGCTTGTGTATCAGCAGATGTGTCAGTTGCTGTATTTGTAGTTGTAACGCCAGGTAATGTAATTGTTTCGCCTGGGAAAATTAAGTCAAATCCGCCAACTTCACGTCCGTTAGCTTGTTCTAGAGCAGAAATGCTAATTCCGTTAGCTTCGGCGATACTCTTATAAGAATCTCCTTTTTCAACTGTAACTGTATTTCCATTTGTTACGGCAGCTTGTGCTGTGTTAGTTGATGCTAAGATTCCTGTTAAAGCCATGGCACTTACTAAAGCGATAGATAAAACTTTTTTCATAAATTAATTACATCCTTAATGTTTAAAATTTAATTTCTCTCAATTGCTATGGTGCTATACTAACAGCCGTATATTACATGACGACAACCTCAGAGTTACATTTTCAGGATTTTATGTAATCTTAGTAATGTTACTGAAATATTAATATTAAAAGTAATTTAGACTTTTATTGTCATGAAGGTATGTTCATGTTATAGTTATATATATGAAGAATAAGAAAAATAGATTGTCCGCAAAACTACTAATAATGTTAGTCGCTTTGGAACTTATCGCATTTAGTCTAAATATGTTCTTCGAGCCGCACAGCATAGCAGCCGGTGGAGCTACCGGAATCGCTATCTTGTTGCAAGCAGGATGGAAAATCCCAACATTCATCTCGGTTCTTGTCATAAATATTGTGATGTTAGTACTGGCTTACTTACATTTAGATCGTCAAACAACAATTAAATTAGCACTAGGAAGTTTCATGCTTCCATTGTTGTTATATATCACACCGGTTTACAATTTGATTCCCAACAGTCGTGTCATTTCGATAATCGTTGGAAGTGTTATTTTTGGAATTGGTTTAGCAATTTTATATACATTAAACATGTCGAGTGGTGGGACAACGGTTCCTCCAATGATCATCCATAAGAACTTCGGAGTCGACAAATATATCAGTTTATTCATTATTGATGCAATCGTCTGCTTAGGCAACATTGCTTTAACTGATATCTTCTCATTCCTCCTAGCTGTTATGTCAGTGGGAATTTCCAGCCTATCCATTAAAGGTTTTGGAATCATACATGCCAGAAGATTGGCACAATAAAAGGCGCACATATCAAAGTATCGAAAACTCGAGTATTTGACATATGCACCTTTTTTTTATTTCAAATTTTGCTGTTCTTTATTAATAATTTGATTGTTGGAAATTTCAATTCTAATCATCGCATCAGATGTCTGGTCGATTTCTGACAAATCTGATTCATAAGTTAAAGTTTTTATACCATTTGTATCAGAATAATCATCCGGATCACCCAGCGTATTGATAACTCTTTTATAGCTATCACCGACTTGTAGTTTGTTCAAATCTTTGGAAGTTAACATTTTCTTACGGTCGATATCTAAACCTTGAATCGATTTGGATGTCGATTTATTTTTTTCAAATGTAATTTGGATCGTCACATTCTGATTATCGGTTCCCTTCCAAATCAAAGTTGTAATTGGATTGTTGACATCTAATTGCTGAGTAGTGGTTGGTTGACCCAGTAATTCAACGATTTTGTCCTTACTGAAACCCTTTTTACCAGTTTTAATAGAATTGTATTTATCAACTAATGAAGGATCAGAATCCATCTTCTTTTCAGTCAGATTCTTGCTTTGAGTAGTGGTTGCTTTATCAGCTTGGTCTTTATAGAAAGAAAAATTTGCGATGTATGTTGTGGCTGACACGATAATAAAGATTGAAAATATTGTGATCCAGAACCAATTTCTCTTGTAGAAAGGTTTGCTGTTATTTTCATCTGTCATTTGCATACCTCCGTTCACACCAGTATTTTAACAATTTTTATGCCAAGTAGCACCTCTAACGCATCAATATTTTTATAATAATTAAGTCATACAATTTGCTATATTATGGAAAATTAGCTATTATATTAAGGTGAACATTCATGGGGGTGTTCTGGATTCGACATGTGTAGTAGCGTGCAAGCTGCACTTAGGGTTTCGTGTCCCTCTAAAAACACACAGTTTATTATAACTGCAAAAAATAATAATTCTTACGCATTAGCTGCCTAAAAACAGTCTAATCGTGATCCATTCTAGTTTCGCCCAAGGGCTGGAAATGGGTCTCAAATTAATTGGGCTACGTTTAACCGTGCATTCTGAATAGTTAAAAAGAGATTACCGGAATAGTCACTGTGGTTAGCCTGGTTGTATGGCGTTCAGAGTGGCGAAACATTAAATGATACAACTATGAGTGTAGATGCTTGCATAGCATTATGCTTGGACAGGGGTTCAATTCCCCTCACCTCCATTTTGTAGAATTAAGCCAGTTGTGTTAAGGCCTACAAGCCTTGATACAGCTGGTTTTTTGTTTTCTCAAAATTCATATAGTTTCATACTATTCCACTTGAATGGCATTCAAAATGGCATTCAATTTAACAACAAAAACTCAAAGTGTGGGAACAGGTTACACGAGTTAGACAAATAAAAATCAAAAAGGGAGCTATCAATCTATTATCAAAATAGGTTGATAGCTCCTTTACTTTCCTAAAAATCATGAACTTTGCATATATTTGATTGAGATAACTCCATAATACAAAAGAAGTCTGTAATATTAAAGCAGGTTACTGTCCTAGTATTATAGGCTTTTACTTTTACGAGTTTCATATTATCTAACATGGATTGCATTCAAAAGGCATTCAATTTTTTGTTATCTAACACTATCCTCTTTTTTATTGAAGAACATCATTATCAAAGGATATATGACAGCAACTGGTACAAGAGCTAGCCAGGCCAACTCCTTGCTTTTTCCTAGGTAGTTTAATCTACGCATAATAGAAGCAACAGTAAACAGCATGATTCCTGAATTAAAAACTAAATATTCAATGTAACCTATTGATTGTACCGTCGGAGTTAAAACCACAGACACAATTGTTATAAGTAGATAATTCCACCAAAAAATTGATTTCTGATTATCCTGAACAGTTGAACTAAAGTCAAACATATTAGAAAATATATAACTAACGCTTTCCATGAAATTGAGATGTTTGGGTTGCCCAATCTTTATCTTACTATTAAGTACATTCCGTCTCTGATAATTATTATTGATGCCGGGGCCCGCCTGTTGAGTGTTGGATTGCTCATCAACATACCCTTGATTATCAACTTGGTGAGTTTCACTAGAAGAATTACTATTTGATCCATTATTATTCAAATCAGGTATTACTTGTTTCGTTCCACACTTAGGGCAAAACTCAACATCATCATTCATTTTAAACCCACAATTTGTACAAAATTTCATTTTTACTACCCCTTTTAAAATTTCTTTAAACTATCAATTTAAGTCACTGTTACAATAAATGATTAAACTAATCGTAATCCAACTCGTAATAACTATTGTATTCTTCTACTAAGTAACCGTTTTTTTCCTTAGCAATACTATTATCATAATTATTGGCATCCAATTTCTTAACATATAATTTGATATCTGAATCTAATTATCCAAACTTTCTTCGAACGCATTTTCCTTCTGCCAAGCAACTTTATATGAATAGTCATTGGCTTCACTATCAGACATCCCTTGGTTTAAAGCTTCTTGTCTAGCCTCTTCCTGCCATGCAGCTATCCTATCAGAAATTCCACCATCAGTTACATTAGGATTAACTTGAGGATTACCGCCTTTATCAAATGAATTATTTACAGTAGAAGAACCATCCTCTTGTGACTGGCTATCATCAGTATTGTCTAGTGCACCCGTAGTTGAATCGTTAGTCCCAGCACTTGAGTTATCTTGTGATTGTTGGACATCGTTTGAAGAATCAGTACCCGTATTGTTTTGAACACTTGCCTTGGGAACCACCGTCAGTGTTTTAGCTAATTTATTATCCATATTCATATAAATAAAGTAACTATCATTTCCCACTAACGCTTGTTCACTAACCTTTTCAATCAATTGGTTTATAGAAACACTTTTACCAGGTTTTAACGTAATGATTCCGCTTTTTGTGGACGGAAATTTAGTTGTTTCACTAACAAATACAATAAATTTAGATTGATCAAATTTAACTATTTTCTTAGTATTATTCGTAATTTTTAGTGAGATTGCATATACTGGATCAGCTGAATTATCACTAGTTTCATCTTGGTCTTGAGAAAATTTAAAAATAATCTTCTTTTTATCTGCTTTATTTAAACTTTGATAATATGACGTAGCCGTTTTTGCTACTTCTGTCTTCTTGGTGTTTATTTTTGCAGATTGATTCGACGTTGTACTGCATCCAGTTAACACGACTCCAATTAATAATATTGAGACTAAAGGCAAAAAAAATTTTTTCATAAAAAATCACCTTTCCTCCTTTTTAATATTGAAGTTGATAAAGTTTTGACATACGACGATAATTTGTACCTGTATCTCCACCTAGCCAGTTATCTACTGTTCCCACATATTGAAGTACCTCATCAGGGATTTGATAAACTAAGTCTGCATCTGCACCTGATCCAATTAAGATATTTACTTCTTCATCAGCGTTGATTCCATGTTTTGTATCATTTGCCATAGGGAAGAAGCCATTAATATGTTCAATGTTTCTGGCATTCCCTTTAATATTCATCATGTCGCCAACTACCCAACCATGACCAGATACTTGATAAAAGTATTGTCCATATTCATTTTCCACAATACGTCCAACCTTATACGCATCACCATAATTGATCATTTGTTGGACATTATTAGTTTCATCACTATAGACTGGTGCTGATTGACCTTGAGCCGAAACAGTCACATCATTTTTCACTTGATTCTTAACTGAAGTCACTGGTTTATTAGTATAATCAACATCGCTAGATTTAACATATTCATTTGTGGCAACCTGATAGTACGTTTCATCATTCAAATTAATTATTTTACCAACTGCCCATGGTGATCTAGGCGCCAATGCACGGTCAGCAACCATATCTCCAGTATCAGTGTACAAAAAGGTAATGTCATCATGTGTAGTTGCAATTCCACTGGCTGAAACCTCTGTTTGGTTATTAAATAAAAAAGCTCCTGAAATTAATGCTGTTGCTGAAATTAAAAAAATACTTGTTTTCTTCATACTTGTTTCTCTCCCATTTTTTATTAACCGATATAATCATAGTCATCCAAATTCGAAAAATTATCATAGTAATATGAATAACTATATTCATAATCCTTTTCTGAGGGATTATTGCCTTCAATACTTGCAACCCTTTTATCAATAAATCTAGCCCATTTTGAATTATTAATATCTACGGCCATTTTGTTTGTATAACCCCGTGTATCTTCATAGGCAACTAAATAACAATAATGTACATCCCCGCTCTTTTTTTCCTTGACTGGAAAAACAAACCGCTTGGTTCGGCTATTACGATAAAGGAAAATTCTGTACTCATCTTGATCGTTATAGACATCATAAGCATTAGCACTCAAATCTAACCCCAAATCTGTATCTATAGAATTTGATGCTTTAGTCATAATAGTATCTCTGTCAGTTACCCCCTGAGGCATCCTGTTGGTATATTGATATATTCCTATAGCTGCCAATATTATGAAAAATAAAATTATAAGTGTTTTATTTGATTTTTTCATGTCTTCCCCCTATGAAAAGCTTTATAAAATAACATATTTGTTCAAAATTATCATGCTAAACATATGCTAAAATACCAGCGATTACCAAAGTTATACAGGCGTAAATCCATTCTCTAGGACTATCTAATTTTCTTACCAGTGCTATTGCTATCCCAAAAATAAAGTTCGATCGACCGTACAAACAGACAAAGAAAAATAAAATTCCTGTAATTGGCCAAAAAATTTTGGGATTAACATATCCTAATGGTCCCCCTGCATATCTAATTCTCGCTTGTTGAGTATTATCGACTGTCTCTTGAGTAAGTTGCTCAGTATTGTAATCTTCACTTTTTTCAAGCTTCTTTCCACAAGTTGAACAAAATATACTTTCATCGTTACATTTAGCACCACAATTTGGACAAAACCTCATTATCTACCCCCCCTCTCCTTTACAAATTGTTTCCTTTAATATATAAGTGGTTTCTTTAAAATATCCCAATTTCGGATATTAATAATGAAGCAAAGTTAATTGGTATTATTTTACTTATATTAGGATTATATACGTATTATATTACATAATATGGGTAAAAAAATAGAATACGAAACTAATATACATACATTGCTATATAAAACATGTATTATATAATTTACTCGACCACTATTAGTCTGAAATAAAGCTTTTTAAAAAGCATTTCAATGTATTATATTACTTTTTATTCATCAAAATATGTATTATCTTCTGTTCAAATCATTCATCATCTCAACTAAGGTTGCATTAAGAACGATTTGAGGTGTATATGAATGATCGACGAAATCGGTAAAATAATACGTGACAAAAGACAATCATTGGGCTTAACCATTGAGCAATTAGCGGAAAAAGCCGACGTTAGTGAGAGCTTAGTTTCACAACTTGAACGTGGTGTTAATAACAACATCTCAATCAATAAGCTTGAAAGAATTTCAACCGCAATGAATTTAAAACTATCAGATATTTTCAATGAACCTGCTAACAATGGAATAAAATATTTAGAATTGCTAGACTTCTTAGCTAGTCTTCCACGTGACAAACGTGAAGTTTTATCCGAAAAAATCTTGGAACTATTATCAACAATGAATAATTTATAGAAACAAAAAGAAGTAAAGCCACACTTAAAAGTGAAGTTTTACTTCTTTTTATATATCTCTCAACCTAATCAACGATTAAGTATTTCTAAATCGGGGGTTTTTAAGTTTGAAACCATCTGATAAGATTGCATGAATATGTCAATCAAAAGTGCAATCAATTTAATTAAATAAAAATATGTTTGGAAGCAAATCAGGAGAAATGCATTTCAAATTAAAAGAGATTCTCATTCGAAATTAATAGAGTGAGAATCTCTTTTGGTCTGAATTAATTATTTATCTATTTCTTTTTCTTCTGATTCATTGTTATCGTTAGAATTTCGATTCTTATTAAATGGTGCAAGATAAGCACTCAGCACACCTACTAAAGTTGATCCAGTCAAAATTCCACCGGTTACTTCATGACCACAGAGAATTAATGTAACTCCCCCAATGATCATCGTCAAACATACTAAAGTCGCCAAGTATAATCGAATTCTATTTTCAGAAACAGCGGCCTCAAGTGCATTATCATCAAACTTTCGTCTATGTTTTGATTCCTCTATAGAATTTTCAATTATCTGCTTTGGAGCTTCCGGATAAACTTCAGCGTAGCCCTTTAATATATCCGGATGAGGTATAGGGCCAGAGAAAGTCGAGGATGTAATAATTCTTCTAACTTCATTTCTTTCCTTTTTAGGGATTCTTTTTAAAACATTATCTAAATCTTCTTTAGCTTTTGCCTCATCAGTCGTCTTTAATTCCTGATTTTGGCTATCATCATTGGGCAAAGATTCATTAGTGTTTACCGTCATAGTCAAACATTGCTTTCCTCAAGTCATTGCCAACCATTAAATAATCATTACTTAATTTAACCTTATCAATGTCTTTACTTGTAGATAAGTTTAAATATTTATCAACATTTGATTTTTGGGGAGAAAGAACAATTTTAAAAGAATCCGTAAAGACAGTACTCAAAGAACTCAAAAATTTATTTTTTCTTAAAATATCTCTTTTAATGTCCATCTTTTCCTCCTTAGAATTTTTATTATATTTTGATATAGCAACACTCATATGTAACCAATTTACTGAGTATCTGGTATGCTTCGCATTATTCAAATTATCTAAAGCAAATTATATCATTTCAAGCCTAGCAACAACTATTAGGTTACTGCAAAATTTTATTTTTGAATTACCTGATTTCATTATTAATTTGCATCACCCCTTAAAAGATTAGTTTTAGAGTACTTGCTAATGATAATAAATTAAATTTTTATTTGCTTAAAACAAACTCGTCAATTTCTTTTTTGCTGTATATTGAAAATCCATTAACATCATGCGGCTTTAAATCTCTAAAGTATTTGTCAAATGTATTGTTAGCTATTCCCAAATACGCACAAGTTTCTTTCTTATTGAAAAACATTTTGTCCATCCCAGCATCTGATCTTGCTTTTTCAATGGCATCAGACACTACTGAATAAACTTGTAAACTAAGTTCCTCTTTTTGTTTATCTGAGAATATTACTTCAAATGACATAGTAAGCACCTACTCTTTTGATATTTACCTATTGAGTGACAATTTGATATCGATTTCTCACCCTTTATATAGTACTCAATCACAAAATTCTTACTATAGCTCTAATCAAATGTGAACTCAATTTAGAGGCATTTAATTTTCATAGCAACTTCGTCTCTGATTCACTTAAAAATTCATCTAAGATTGTGGACAAATAATAGCATTTTACAAAAACTGGTTCAATAATTAATCGTCAAAATAAAAAGTTTATTTATCTAAAATGCTTGACTACATTTTCTTAGTATTAACTGATAAATCTTGCAAAATTGACAGTGTTAAAAAACGTCCAGCAACTATTGCCAGACGTCAGGGTAATTCATATTCAACTATATCTTCTTTTCTTACAACAAATTCTACATCATCATTAGGATCCTGAGAATGTGGGACATACTCGACCAAATAGTTTGTCTCCTTATTTTGGACGCAGACAATAGTTCCCATCTTCTCATCCTTAGTCTTGATCCAAGTTAATTCTGGTAATAATTTATCCATTATTTTTATAATTCCTAAAACTAAATTTTTTTCTAATTTAAATACAAATCATCTAAAAGCACACTTAGTTAAATCTAATTAATCATGATCAATCCTCCCATATCTTTATACATCCTTAAAACCAATTAAAATTTAGAGAAAAATTTTTACGTTTAAATCGCTTGCTACTCCTCCTTTACCATCAATAAACCCCAAATATATATAATCACTTAATAATTAATAAAAAAAAGATGTGCATAATATCTGCACATCTTCAAATATCTACGCTATCACACATTTCTTCATAATTCATAACCATAATTGCACTTTTTAAATTCTGTTCTGATTCCCATGATTTTAAAAAATTAAATCCACAATACTCATAAAAATCCATAGCATTAGTTAAAGCTTCCAGATATAAAACTTTAAATCCAATATTATATTTCATGTCTGCCAAAATTAACCGTTCAATCATATTTTGCATCAGAGACATGCCAACACCGTTATTTTGATATTGTTCATCAACCGCAAAATACTGAATCTTTATTGCACTATATTCGGTCATTGTCTCCCTAGTAATAGACTTCTCAAACCCATCGTCCCTATTATCAATGAGTAAGAGTGAAGCTGAGGTTGAATAAAAGCCAACAATATTATCACTGTTATCAACATATATCGTAGTAGCAAAAATGTTCTCTTGATCTAATCCGATAGCTTCATTCACAAAATAATCATTTATTCTGCCATCACCACAGTCAAATGATTTTAATGATTCTGTATTGTAAAATGATGTATTCAATCTTATGGCTTTTAACTCATTATTATTCAATTTTTAATTTATAATCCTATAATTAGATTTCATGTGACTCTTAATCTTCTTTAGGCGTTCTTCTTTTTCTTTTGGGGTATATGATTTATTAATAACATCGTCTATTCTTTTTCTTTCAGATTCATTATTAACCACAACCTTTGTCCCAATTGACACAGTTGTCATAATACTTTTCCCCTTTCTCTATTCAAAAAACACATTTGAAAGATAGTCACAACGTTATTTGAACAATGCAGATTCTATTCTTTCTATTATTGTGTTCAAATAATAGCATTTTACAAAAATTGGTTCAATAATTAAATTCTAAAATAAAAAGTTTATTTGGCTTTAATGCTTGCTTATATTTGATTAAGAGCAATATCAAATTAAGCATTATCTAATTTTAATCTTTTTAATACAGAAATAGCACTCAATTTTATTGTTGAGTGCTAAAAATCCAATTCGTTTTCTTCTTCATATTTTAAAATAACCTTTCACATAATAAAACTTACTGATTATACCCATCCCGAGGTGCAATCTGCTTAATAGTTTCCCCTTGATAAAGCAACTTCCCCAGATGATTTTCAGCAGTATCATCATACAAATAAACTATCGTAATACCATTATCAGTATTATCAACCCTGATATATTTAGCGTCAGAAGTCTTCCAAGTATAAGTCATCCCTAATCCATCAACAAAAGCCGACTGATAAATACTACCGACGTATTTCTGAATTGACTGGGAATCCTCTTGACCAAAAGCCTGCCCAACACCTTCTATATAACGTTCTTCTTCAGCTGGAGTCCGTTTATCCACAGCCTTTTTGACAGTTTTCTTTTTGGGGACAGTATTTCGAGGTTTCTTCCTTACCTGAGAAGTTTTAACATTATTATCCTTTGATGAAGATTTATTATTACCAACTAATAAAAATCCACCGACAGCAATTACCACAATAATAATCAGAAAAATAACCCACTTAAAAGACTGCTTATTATTTCCCATGTTTTTCCCCTTAGCATGAATCTGAATTCTATTGATTCCATTCTAAGAGTCATAGAAAATATTTCAACAAATATCTTAGATCCAGCTTAAAATCCTCTTTTTATTTATGTAGTTTAATAATTACTTTTTGGTTGTCTTTCATATTTTTGATAACTTTTAAATCATCCTTAGATTTGAAATGACCGATAATATGAATTTCCTCATAGTAATCAGCTTTCCCCCAGTAAAATACCAACCTTTTGTCTGGTGACCAATAACCAATATTACCTTTTTTGGCACTGGCACCTTTAGGCATCTTCTTAGTTACTCAGTTTAAAGTTCAGATCAGCTGTATTCTCATCTAATCCAGCTCCACCTCTAACAAACACAGTTGTCAGAGGTAATTTTTTCTTCAAGGATGTAGCAGCCGAACTATTATTCAAGTATCCCTTAAGATATTTTTCACCGACTTGAATATCTATTTTTGTACCCTTAGCCAAAACAACTTGCTCATTATTATGGAAAGTAAATCCCAGTACTACCAATAAAGATGTTAATAATAAGGTAAAAATCACTCGATATTTTTTCATATAACCAGCCATTCACTCCTCGCTTAATGATTATATCTACAATAACCGCATAGCAATTCTATGTCTAATACATATAATAGATAAATAATCATAATTTATTGTTATGCCAAAAAAATCCGTCACATTTAGGAAACTCATTCCCAATATGACGGATTTTTTTAATTATTCAGCTGTAATACCGCGAGCCAATTCTTTACGACCACGTTTGAAAATAAATATCGAAACAATCAAGACGGCAATTGCGGCTAAATACATCACATCGTAAGAACTACGCATGATCAACATCCCACCAAGCAATGGCCCAATCGCCCGCGCAAAAGTGGCTGCCATACTGATGATGCTTTGGTAACGTCCGGCCTCAGAATTAGGAGTCGATTCACTGACCAATGCTGGAATCCCTGGATAAACAAGCATTTCACCCAACGTCAGCACCACCATCCCAATTGCGAATGACAGATATTTTGTTGCACCAATCAATGATCCAAAGGCAATTATGAAAAAAACAACACCCAATGGTATCTGAATTTTCTTAAACCAATCTTTATTTTCAGCCAAATGATTTATTAATGGAAGAAACACGACAATTACGATGGCATTAATCGTCCACAAAAGGCTGTACTTACTGACTGGAATGCCCAGTTTAGTCAAGTGTGCCGAAATATTGCTGCTCCACTGCGCATATGCCACCCAAGTCGTACCCAGGAAAATAGCTATTAAGGCAGTCCCTGGTTTTAATTTTGACTTAATCTTTCCCACATTCTTTTGCGCTTGCTTAGTCACAACAGTTCGATTGCCATACCAAAAGACTGCCAATAGAAAGAACAAACTGAGAAAAATGAAGTTAGCGATGAAAACCAATGTCATTTGAATACCCGCAATATAACCACCTAGCGCCGTACCAATCGCATTCCCCAGATTAGTTCCAACATAAATGGCATTAAATAATTTATACTTATCAACCTCATCAATCTGGGCTCCAAAGGAATTGATAACCGTAAATGCACTGCCGACACCAAACCCTAATATCGGTAAAAGAATTGGATACGCCGGCCAACCATGATTAAAAATCAAGCCAACTAAGGCCAGCATTCCTATCATAGTGCTAATCATAACTGTTTTATGACCGCCAATTTTATCAAATAATTTTCCACCAGCATAATTTCCCAAAAATGTCAGTATTGAATTGAAGAATAAAACAGTTCCAGCCACAGCCAACGATTTATGTAAATAATCGTGAATAAAAATCGTATTGATAGGCCAAATAAAACTGGCACCGACTGATTCTAAAAAAGCCCCAATTATCAGAGCTTGTGCAGTTACTTTCTTCATCCCCGAGCCTCCTAAAAAAAGACCGCCAGCACTAAACTGACGATCAACTTATGAAAATCCTATCATTCTAAAAGGCCTTGTCAATACAGACTTTACTTAACCACAGTCAATTCATTTAACGTCTTGCCTTCAGGTGACTTCAATTGTAGCCAACTGTTGGTTCCAGCAAAGTATAGGAAGGTTCCGACTTCATTGACGCTTCGTAATTTAACATCGGCTGTCAAAACATTATCTTTAATTGCATCGGCATGTTCATCACGCAAACGTAAGCCAAATTTACCCGCAAATCCAATTACGCCAGCTTTTGTCAACGGAGCTTCAGAAACTAAGTTAGCTCCAGCTTTAACAACGAATTCATTGCGCTTGATCCAATAAACAGTTGCCTGACTGCCCATATAATCAATCGAAAATGGCACATCAGCCAAGGAAGCAGAAAATTTATGACGAGGCTTAGCGGCGACTTTCTTTGGCTTAACGATTTGAAGCCCAAATGCTTTCAACAATGGCATAATTGTTTCCCAATATTTGTCATATACCTTGGTTGACTCAGGTGAAATAGTCATTTGATAGCCAACATTAATTTCATAACCAGCTTGTTCCATCTCCAAAGTTAAGAAATAGAAAAAGTCAGCCGGAATAATATTTTCTGGGACAATCAGCTCGATAAAATTCTCCGTATCGTCCAAATCGTCAAGGCTGCCGTAACTCATACCAATTACTAATTGGTCCTTCATAATGATGAAGATTGATTCCTCATCAATTTCTTTTGGTTTAGTGAAATAATAATTAATTATTCCTAAATCATTTAATTGTAGTGTTATTTTATTATCTGAAAAATTACCGGTGATCTCCGTTGTCATATTTATATACCTTCCAATATCTGATTATTGAAACATTGCTTAAAGTTTAACATAGTCTCTATTTCATTATTTAATTTTCCTTATTTATGAATATAGCGAGCTAGAACACATTTAAAGCAATTTTCTGAAAATTAGTCTTCTATCCTTATTAAATGACAAAAAAGTCAATAATCGAGAAACTATTACTCCCATTTTTTGAACTAAGTCAACATTTTATAATACTCTTTATGAAAAGTGAAACATAATAATACTCAAAAGACTATATAATATATCATGATAAGTGAATTAGTATAACTAAATATCATCTATATAAACCGACTAAATGATTATCAAATATTATCTCTTGGAGGGAAATAATTATGAATATTAAAAATAATTTGAAATTATTTTTAATTAGTTTGTTTTTCATACCATTAGCCTTTATTTGCTTTAGTAATACTGTTTCAGCAGCAGCTGTTGGTCCATACGAATTTAACGACGGCATTACTAATTGGACTAGCTCTGCCTACAATAAAGTCGGTGAATTACCTATTGATGGAAAAAATTTGGAATTAGGCTATGCCTTTGGTCTGGCTCAAAATACAAGCGGTAAAGTGACTACCGGAGGAGATTACACTGTAGCAAGTGATTCCATTTCAACAGGTATCAATTCCCAATATTCCAAAATGAATGTTTTTTTGAACAATAATGGAGATTATATTAGTTCAGTCTTCCAAGGTGGTTACACCAATTCATCAACAAATAGGGAAAATGTTTCTCCCACATCACCTAATTTTATGATTGCACCTAGTACCGCAACATCTTTAAACGGAATAACCTCAACAGCCTTTTCAATTTTAGGAAATCCTGGCTCTTTAAACGGTACCGGCAATACCGGATTGGCTAATAAGGCTTACTACTACGGAACAGATTCAAATGGTAATCCTGCATACAAAATCACTGGACATTTCACCAGATCCAATAATAGTGGATATAAAAATGGAACCTATGATATGGATATTGAAATACTTTTAAGACCATCACCAACTAATTCTGCAATTATTCAGCGGGAGATGTACGTTAAAAATACTGCCTCCAGTCCTGCGGAATTTATCACTTTGTTTGGTGAAGATACCAAATTGGGTGACAGTAATGGTGGTAATGATATGGTCCCCGTTTATGATTTAGGCGACAAAAAAGGACTTTATATCGGTGATACATATGCAGGTAAAGACTTTCGATTGATGGTAACTAATCAAACACCAGATGGTTTTAATTCATATAATGGACAAGTAAGATCAGACAATTGGGCCACTGGATTAACTAATGGAAAAGTAACCGGTACCGGTGCTGAAACTAATAATAATCCCCAAGGAACAAAGTTGACTGGAGCTGTTGATACCGCATATATTCTAAAATGGAATTCTACAACTTTGGCTCCAGATGAAACAGCTCACTTCGGTTCTACTATCGGTGTCACAGCTAAACCTTACTCAATTCCTACTCCAACGAAAACATACACTAATGAAACTAGAACCGACGGTACTAATAAAGTCGGTGACAAATTAAAATTTAGTTTAAAAATGATCAACAATGGTTATGGAGCACAATGGCGATATGATAAATTGGTCGATGAATTACCTGCTGGACTCCACGTTGATCCCAGTACTTTAAAACTAATTGACAATTATGGTGCAACGCAAATTCTCGATCCAAGTGATTATGACTCTTCCACTAACACCATCACAATCCCACCAGCCTTGTCATTAACTGATGAGCAATACGCTACAGTAACTTTTGAAGCTCAAATAACTAACGCTGCTCTATCAAGTTCTGGAGGTGAAAATACTATCACTAACAAAGCTAACTTCACAGGTCTAGATGTCGGGAACCATGAAACTACGCAGAAAACTTTCCACGCATCAGTTGATATTAAAGTTGAACCACCTGCTTACAACTATTCTTTTACCAAATTAATCAAGAAACATGGCGATACTGATTATACAACCAGTGTCAATGCTAAAAGTGGTGACATCGTTGATTACCAAATTCTCTACACAGTTAATAGTGCTAGTAAGGATACACTCCAAGCTGGTGCTGTAATCGATGATGATTTGCCCGACGGTTTGGAACTAGACACATATTCTATCAAAATTTGGGGTCCTGGAGATGATGATAATGGTGGCTACTCTCAATCCCACATTAACACTGGTACTATTCATGATGTTGGAAAAGGCCAACGTGTAAAAATCGAATTCAGTGCCAAAGTCACTGCTGCAACCGCTGGAAAAATAACCAACACAGCTTATATCACCAACGTCAACACCACCGGAAATCAAAGTTTTCCTAAACAATTTTCAACTGGTGCTGACATAAATATTCAAAACGTCAATGCAATTACTAGTTATCCAACCAATATCAACTTTGGTTCAACAAACATGTATGGCAAAGATAAAACTTTGAACAATGTCAGCACAACTGGTGAACTAATCGTTACTCACCCGGACAATAATCCTTATAATGTCACGGTTTCCTACGACAACGATAATTCGGAAACACAAATGAAAACTAGTTCTGGTCAAACACTACCTGCTAATACCTCAGGCCTACTCTTTATCAGACAAAGAACTGACAAGGACTCAGATCCCGGTACATGGAAGGCCTTAACTCCCACAGGTACGACTATTCAAAGTTCAAACTTCACTAATTACGACAGTGCCGTCAATTTAACTAGTTACGTCGGTGCAGGTGATTGGCAAATTAGGTTATCTGCAAATACGTTACCAGGAGCTTACAACGGAACTTTAACTTGGGGATTAACTGAATCTGTTTAAAAAAAACATAAGAAAAATTAAGTTTCCTTAATAAAAGATTCACTACTATTACAATCTGATATCCTAATAAACGGTAGAATCAGTTGTTTTTATTAAGAAAAGAGTCGTTCACACAGGTGGACGACCCTTTTTGTTTTTCTATAAAAAAATACGCCACCCGCAGGTGTCGTATTTAAATGGCCTTAGACAAGACCCAATCTTTTACATCCCCATGACTCAAATTAACTTTCTTAACTGAGCGCACTGAGAAATTATTCTTTTTATAAAACGTAACATTCTTTTTAGTATTAGTTTCCAAAATAATATTTCGATAACCAATTCTTTTAACGTAAGGACTAATGTGATTATTCAACATCTTGCTTCCGATACCTTGACCACGCAAGGATTTATCGACCGCTAGATATTCAACGACACATTTCTTCTTACCCTTAACTTTATCGAAAAGATCTTCGAACTTAAAGATATCGAATGCATTGAAACCATTGAATCCACTCTTTAGGATTTCAGGCAATATCTTCAAACCATCCATTGATAGATAGTCCCAAAAACTGATCTGTCTTCCTTGATTAAATTCAATTAGAGCAACAGCTCTAGGCGTTCCCTTTCCGTCAGCTCCAACATAAACCAAACCTTTTTTCATAAATACATTAACTTCCAGCGCAAAGTACTTTCTAATTAACTTGTCGAATTTAGCACTTGAACGAAATTCTTGTTGGAACATGTTCTTAGTAGTTATGTATTCTTTAAATGAATCTGCTAGTAAATTTATTATCTGGGGTTTATCACTATTTAACCCGCTCCTAAAATCCAAAAATATGACCTCCTTCAATTAGCCATGTATCCATGATAGCCACTAAAATACAAAATGTCCATTAATATAGAAGCTTTTAAATTATTTGTATGCCAAAAGTCAGTTCAGTTATATATTTTTAATAAAAAAATTTAGGTTAATTATTAGACAATGATATAAATGGATAGTATTATTAGCAGTAATGTGAGATTTCCAGTTCAAACCGATATCTAAGGCAACTTAGGGTATCGGTTTTCTTATAATCAACTACTATCGGCAGATGGTAGTTTTTTTGAACTGAAAAAATAAATTTACGGAGAGGGGAATATATGGGGAAAAATAAAAAATCGATTTATATTCTAGTATTTAGTAACTTTTTAATCTGTTTGGGAATTGGCTTGGTTATTCCGGTCACACCATTCATCAAGAATGAATATCATTTCACCACTTCACAGATGGGTGTCATGACTTCACTCTTCGCCTTTGCACAATTTGTCGCATCGCCAATTGTTGGTAAGATGTCCGATAAAATTGGTCGTAAACCGGTTATTGTTTTCGGACTTTTCACGTACATGATCTCCGAATTCATCTTCGCCGTGGCAACGACTTTACCAATCTTTAATATCTCCCGTATCATCGGTGGATTATCAGATGCCATGGTTATTCCTACTTCGATGGCCTTAGGATCAGATCTAACAACTTTAAAAGATCGTGCTAAAGTTATTGGCTGGCTATCTGCCGCCTTTAGTGGTGGATTAATCTTGGGACCAGGACTTGGTGGTATTCTAGCTGGTATCAGTTATAAGACGCCATTCTGGGTTGCTGGTGTCCTCAGTATCACCAGTGCCATCTTCACGCAGATCTTCTTGAAGGAAAACAAAGAAGTTATCGAACTCGAGGAAGCAGAAGCTGAAAAGAAAGCTGCTGAAAAAGGAACGATTCGTTCAATTTTGACATTACCAATGGTCATGCTTTTCGGAATGATTTTGGTATCATCCTTCGGACTGCAAGGATTCGAAAGTATTTATAGTATTTACGTTAACCAAGTCTTCAATTTTGGCTTGAGTACCATCGCCTTAGTTTTGACATTAAACGGAATTATTTCGTTAATCTTACAAGTGGCAGCGTTCAACTGGATCATTAGTAAGATTGGTGAAATGCGTTTAATCAGTATTGCATTCTTGCTAAGTGCCATCTGTGTATTCTGGATTACCCAAGCACATTCACACATTGAAGTTATCGTTGCAACGTTGGTCATCTTCTCGTCATTTGACTTGTTGAGACCAGCAATTACAACGTTGTTGACTAAATCAAGCAGATCCAACCAGGGTTTGATCAACGGAATGAATATGTCACTAACTAGTGTCGGTAATGTTATCGGACCATTGATGTCAGGGGCATTGATGGATTGGAATACACATTATCCATACTTGGTTGTTACAGTTATTTTAGCGTTATCATACTTGTTAACATTTATTGTTAGAAAGCATCCACTTGTTCAAGCTGAGTAGTTACCGTTTCTGGGTATCAGTAGACTATTTATTTAAAATATATAAATTCTCAGCTATTAAAAAGGCTAGAAAACTTAATCGTTTTCTAGCCTTTTATTTATGTCTCCTTATAAATCTCAATGTAATCAACTGACACAGCCAGATGAAAATATAGAAAGCACCCAAAACTAACAATGACAATGTTTTAACCTTAGGCGTCTGCACAGCCCCTGCACCATCAACTTTTCTCATCAAAATAAAAATTGCACCCATCGCAAACAAAACGAACCACATCAAATTAATTCCGTGCCAAACTTTCATACACTCACCCCTTGCTCCAAACCATTTGATAATCTTTCTCGTTACTATCTTCATCAATACTTTCTACAGAAATACGAAAATCGTTATTTTGATAAAATTTAAAAGCACTTTTATTTTTAGCATAAACATCTAGAGTCAATTTGTCATAACGTTGCTTGAGATAATCCAACAACTGTTTCCCAACACCCTGATTACGAGCTTCCTTCTTAACAAAAATTCCCGCAATATAATTATCCGTTAAGCCAGCAAACCCCTGAATACCTTGGCTATCATACACATAAATATCTGCTTGCTTGAATTGTTCTTTAACTTCATCTAAATGATTTATCCAATAATCTTTATCAATAAAATCATGTGCTTCTAAATTTCCATTGAGCCATATGTCGCCAACTACATCTACTTCAGTTGGACGCATTTTCCTAATCATGGTTGCCACACCTCTATATCTTTGCTAAAATAATCTGAAATCATTAAACACCGCCGGGTGTCACTTACAAAAGTATTCTCGTCAATTCCGTTAGGCCAAAGAAGGAATTGATGGGAATACTTATTTTTTTGGAGGAAAATATTATGAATTGGATCTATTTAATTACTGCTGGACTATTTGAAGTTGTTTGGGCTACCACTATGAAACTCAGTCATGGCTTCACCAAACTCAACTACACAATTATGACAATCGTTGGTCTCGCTTTAAGCATGGGCTTGTTGGCCTTAGCTGTTAAGAAAATGCCAATGAGTTTAGCTTACCCAATTTGGACTGGTGTCGGAGCTGTTGGTTCCATCATCGCGGGGGTATTTCTCTTTGGTGATAAATTATCTCCACTGACTTGGGGATTCGTTGCTTTATTATTAATCAGCATCATTGGTATCAAATTCACCTCAGGCAGTTAATTTAATTCTAACAAATTTTGAAGGTTAATTGATGACATCGGTTACATTTTGGCTTATGCTTTAGTCATCAAAGTTAAAAGGATGGGATATTATGTTGACACCTGAAGAATTGCACGCTGAAATGAAAGAATATAACGAATTCCAAATGAAAATGGTTCAAGAAAATCCTTGGTTGATTCCTGCTACAATCGCTCTAACAACCATTCCCGTTGCTATTTGTATCCATGACTTTTGGAGAAATCGCCAACTAAGTAAGAAGCTAAAAATTGAACGTGAAAAAACTAAACGATTGGTTTTAGAACCCATGGCTACCGATAAAAATGATGAAGCTTGTTGCAGTAAAAAACCAAAGAAAATTGCATTAGGTCATCACGAAAATAAGAACTATCGTCCATTCAAGTTTCATTAAATAATTTGTGTTACCCATTAGCTTGCGGTAACACTTTTTTTATGGGTAAAATAAGATAATATTGATTCCGAGGGGAAAAAATGAAGAAAATAAAAATTGCATCAATTCTATTGCTTTTGACAGTTTTGACAATGCCACTGGTAGCTACTACTGCTCTGGCAGCTGCCGCTCCCAAGGCTAAAAATCTTACTTCCATAACACAAAGCGTCAACCACGCGGCACCAGACTCACCGATAATTTTTTCACATCGAGGCAGCCCTTATAACAATCCGGATCATTCATTTAGCGGCTACAATCAAGCTATTAAAGATGGGACTCAATATATCGAACAAGATGTTTGGTTAAGCAAGGATAATAAATTGTACGTTTCTCACGATGACAATCTCAAAAAGTCGACCGGTCACAACGTAACTATTTCAACATCTACTTCAAGTAAAATTAATAAAGTTAAACTACATAATGGTGAAAGAATTCATCAATTAAAAGATGTTTTCAAACGTTATGGTAAAAAAGTTCACTATATTATAGAAACTAAAAAGAATGCTGGCGACAATACCGACACCGAAAAAGCTCTCATTAAAGAAATAAAACGTCATAAGATGGCCAATAATATCATCATGCAAGATGAAAGCTTACCCGGTATCGAGGCAGTCCACAAAGCTTTGAAAAGTGTCCCTACACTCTGGCTACTAGACTCCGTAACTGAGCGCCAATACAGCGAACAGATTGAAAATGCCCCACGTTACATCAAGTTTATTTCAATCAGATTGGATCAATGGACTCCTAAGTTAGTTAAACTAGCTCATAAAAATGGTTTCAAAACTAATGGCTGGATTCTCAACACATATAATGATAATTACACTGCCTTAAACACTTTGAAATTGGACAGTGTCTTCACAAACAATACCAAGGAAACATCGAAATTGATTAATCGTTGGAAATAATGATTAAATCCAATCCTTGGTCACCCAAATTATTACTTAAAAAATAAAATAATTAAATTATTAACAAATTAATAGCTCCAATGTGAGAATCGTAAAGATTGATCACATTGGGGCTATTTTTGTTTCTTATCATATGTATTAAAAATACCGATACAATCTTTGTTATTTTTCAATATAAAAAAACTAATTAGTGTATCGAACTTAGTCGTCCTATGAACTATAATAAGGTCATATAAGAACAAAATAATTTTATACAAAACTAATTATATTTAATCAAGAATCATATATATTCTTTATAATTTATGAGCAGTTTTTTATTAACTTTTACAGTACCTACCAGTATCTCTAAAGTTATTTGGGGGGAATATTATTTTGAAAATTGACATCATAATTCCGGCACTCAATCCGGACGAAAAATTAATCGAATTAATCAAAAACATCACTGAAACTGTGTCCTTAAATAACATCGTCAAACAAACTATCATTGTGGATGATGGTAGTGACGTTCATCATCAAGATATTTTTACAAAGTTAAACCAAAGTTACCCTGAATTAGTCATACTGCACCATCCCACTAATCGAGGTAAAGGAGCAGCTTTAAAAACTGCCTTTTCTTATGTTCAAGAACACCTATCTGACTTAGATGGTGTAGCAACAATGGATTCCGATGGGCAACACACCGTATCCGCATTACAAAGTTGTCTGGATAAGTTTTCTTTAAATCCGCGTCGCTTAGTAATTGGGGTTCGGCATTTCACGAATAACATCCCATTTCGAAGCCAATTTGGAAATCTTTTAACTAGTGGATTAGTACGCTTATTAACACACCAAAATATTTCAGACACCCAAACTGGTCTACGGGTTATTCCTATCGATTACACTGCAACTCTAATTGATTTTCCGGGTAATCGTTTCGAATTCGAGTTTGATATGTTGCTACAGGCAAAAAAATATGACATCCAGGTTGTTGAACAACCTATTCCTACAATTTATTTAGACGGCAATTCCTCATCTCACTTTAGAGTAATTCGTGATTCAATCGCAATTTATTCACGTTTTCTAAAATTTGCTGCCAGCGGGCTAATATCTTTTCTAATCGATATTAGTCTATTTTATCTTGTCCTCTTTTTCCTGCGAAATCATAGTTTAAACAGTATTCTGATTGCAACAATAACCTCTCGAGTCCTATCCTCTATTGCCAATTATGCAATTAATCATCAAGTGGTCTTCAATCGTGCTGGACATCAAACCTTGATCAAGTATGCCCTTCTTTTTGTTGCACAGATGTTTGCCTCAGGATACTTCACTGATTTGCTAACAGACCTTTTGCCTGTTACAAGTGGCCCGATTATGCCGACAATTGCCAAAATGATTGTTGATTTCATTCTCTTTATGATCAGCTATCGTATTCAGAGCAATTTCATCTTTAAAGAAGGTCCACAACATGTCTAACAGTCGCCGTTTATTATATTTTTTGGCAATTCTTCTCTCAGTAATTTATTTGCTATGGCGAGTATTTTTTACAATTCCTTGGCATTCTAATATTTTTACATTAATTTTTGCGTTGCTATTAGTATTAAGTGAAATTTTATCCAATGCCACCGGATTCATTCTTATTTTCTTCCGAATGCTTTCAACTAAAACAAAATGGAATTTAAAGATTCCCGATTACAGTAAAACTCAACCATTGCCTGATGTCGATATCATTATCGTTACTCACAATGAGGAAGTCGAACTGCTACGTAAAACTGTCAATGCAGCAACATACATCGACTATCCCGATAAAAGCAAGGTTCATATCGTTATTGCCGATGATGGTAATCGTCCAGAGGTAATGGCGTTAGCTAAGAAGTATCACATTGGATATTCCGGTATGGAAGACAATAAGCAAGCTAAATCTGGAAACATCAACCATACTTTGGCCAAAATGCATTCCCCATTATTTGCAATTTTTGATACCGATATGATTCCATTTTCCGGATTCTTACGCAATACTGTTCCGTTTTTTACCGAAAACTTTCAGCAATTGAAAGATGATCCTGACCACACTGATCCTTTGGGTTTCGTTCAAACGCCACAAAGTTTCTATAACGCCGATATTTTTCAATTTAATTTATTCTCAGAAAAAATCATCCCTAACGAACAAGACTTTTTCTCACGAGATATTAATGTCCTCAATGGTGGTAATAAACGAGCTCTGTTCACCGGATCCAATGCAGTATTCTTACGCAGTGCTGTTGACGAGGTTGGCGATTTTCCCACTGATACAATCACTGAAGATTTCGAACTAGGAACTGAACTAAATATGGCCGGTTACGTCAGTCTGGCTACCAAGGTCCCACAGTCTAGTGGTATCACCCCAATTGATATGAAGGGTGTTATCAAACAACGGACTAGATGGGCACGTGGTGTTATGCAAAGTTGCCGTAATTTACATATCTTCACTAATCCACACTTATCAATGATAAATCGAATCATTTTAATTAATGCCTACTTCTATTGGTGGGCTTTCTTCAGACGAATGATTTATATGATTGCACCAATTCTATATGCACTCTTCAAAATCCAAGTTGTTAATGCTAACTTCTGGATCTTAATGGTTATTTGGGCTCCCGGTTACTTTCTCTTGCACTATGTTATGGGCGATACGTCAGGTATGGGTGACGCTGCCAAAATTCGGAATGAACGTTGGGGTGAAGTTCAAGAAACATTCTTTGCCCCCTATTTGTTTATTCCCGTGCTGCTTGAATCAATCGGAATTAAGGCTAAAAAATTCAAAGTCACTTCCAAAAATGTCACTTATTCACTGAAAGACAAACTCTATATTCTTCCATATTTGATTCTTTGGACTATCACATTAGTCGCAATTATCAAATTCAATTATGGTAAATATGGCTCAGAAATTTTGGTTGGTAGTGTTATTACTTTCTGGCTATTAATGCATTTTATCAATCTCAGCATGTGTCTATTTATTTCAATGGGACGTCCCGTTTATCGCAAAAATGAACGGTTTATTCGGCGAGTACCTGGCAAAGTTCAGGGCAATGATGGTAAATGGCATCCAATGAAAACTGAAGATATTTCTGAAGGTGGCGTTGCCTTCGCTACCACTGACGGAGCTGATAGTGACATTAAAGAAAATGACGTTGTGAACTTAACGGTAAAGCACCAGGATTACAACGTTCAGTTATCTGGCAAAGTCGTTCGAATCAGCCATCGTGATAAAACCACCATCTACAGTACACAAGTTAAGGTGAAAGCTGGTGAAAGCCAGAATCACTATCTACAACTGGTTTACGACGGTGCCAACAAAACGCTACCAAGTGTTCAAGATACTTGGGTAACACCATTTGACGAACTTTATATGAACTTAATTGTGCGTGTTAGAACCTATGAACGTAAATTAAGTCATTACTTTAATCGCTTTTAAGGGGAGTAACTATAATGAACGCTTGGATTGGTTTTCTTATATATATATTGGGACTATCGGGATATAACGGAACCCTGCGGCGTTTCGGCGTTAGTCCTTACTTGGCGTGGATCACTTCCATGCTGGTACAAATTTTAATTTTATACGTCTTCGCTATGACTGGTCTCCTCAACTTGGGGATTAAAATAGTCACTTACTTCGGAATTGCTTTGTTGGTAATCTGGTTTGGCTTGAGTTTCTGGCACAAAGGTCAGTTGAAATTTGAAGGTATTCATCTTTTTGACTTGTGGATGCTTGGTTTAGGTGCCGCTATGTGCCAAACATTACTCAAAAGTCCACTAGTTCACTATGACAATTTTTCACATTGGGCTGTTATGGTAAAGTTCATGACATTTACCGGCCATTTGCCTGGGGCAGCTGATAAATTAATTTCCTTTACCTCATATCCACCTGCTACAGCCTTATTCATTACCCAATTTGTCCACTGGACCGGATTTAGTGACGGAACTATGCTAGTAGCCCAATTTCTCTTAATCTGGGCAGCCGGTTATTCTATCTTTGCTGGCCTTCGGGACCGTTCCCGAGCTTTAACTAGTTTTGCACTCTGCTTCACCTTGGCAATCTCATTTGTCTTTAACGTTGCTATTAGACTAAATAATCTCTTAGTCGATTATGTTCTACCTATTATTATGGTCGCCGCATTGATCGGAATCTTTGTCTATCGTCAACGTCCCTTATTGCTTTGTGTTCATACAGCAATTTTTATCGGTGCACTAATGTTAGTGAAAAACTCTGCCACATTCTACGTTGTAATGATTGGCGTGTACTTTTTCTACATCCTATTAACTAACTCAAAAGGTCATTGGTATACAAAACTAATTACCATCCCCATAAAACTGGCAACTTCCATTGGCATCGGTCTCTTGCCATTTCTTTGGTGGGAGCATCACGTAAAAACAACTTTTCCTATCTCCAAACACCAAATCAGTGCACAAGCCTATTCCAAACAATTAAATGGTGAAAATCATCAGGAACTACTAAAAATTGCTCACAAATTCATCAATCAAATTTTGAGTTTAAATTCATTGTCTACTAAAGGAATTATATTAATCAATGTCGTTCTGATTGGAACATGGGTGTATGCACGACTTCTAAAACATCAAAAAAATGATCTCTTTGGAATGACTATACTTTTGGACATCGTATTTATTGCCTATTATGGAAGTTTATTCGGTATGTACATTCTCTCAATGCCATACGCTGAAGCTATTGTTCTTGATGGATTTGAAAGATATATGGCTAGTATGGTAATTGCCAACTTACTCATTGGGTCCATTGCCCTTGTTCGAGTACTGGATCGGCTGCAATTTGAACAGAACTTTCAAAAGAGAAGCACCCAATCATTTAAGAGCGCATCATCAAAGAATATCTATCAAATCACCACTTTGGTTGTCGGTTTCTTTGCCATAACCATGATGTACTCTGAAATCACCGGAACTAATTTTACAAACAGAATGAACCACAATATGTTGCCACTACAGATGAGTCGAATTGCTAAACCTTGGACTCACCTTAATCACAAAAAGGTTCTTATTGTCGATCCCGAGAAAGTCGACGTTGACGATTACTATGCGGGATATGTCGGCCGTTATTACTTCTTCACTGACAAGGCGGTCGGACAAGAGAACTTCATGATGACACCAGAAGCTTTTAAAAAAGCAGTTGAAAACTATGATTATGTGGCAATCCCTGAAACTCACAGAACATTCACTGTTCTAACGCAAAAAGTTTATCATCAACACGTGGTTACTGGATTCTTTAAAATCACCAATCACGGATTAAAACGGATTCATTAAATAACGGAGGTATCACTTTGGCATTCATTGGTCTTATTTTCTTTTCATTAGCCGTTATCGGCTACAGCAGTGCCATGCGCTGGATTCATGTCAGTCCCTATCTAACGTGGATAACTGGCATATTAGTTCAAATCATACTTCTGTACATTTTTGCAATGCTGGGATTGTTAAAATTTGGCATTTGGGCAGTTACTAGTCTTGGCGTCATTTTACTGATAACACGTTTAACACTAGGCTACTTTGGAAAAGTTTCTTTCCACTACGAGGGCATCCACCTATTCGATGCTTGGATGATTTTCTTAGGTTTCGTAATGGCATTGGTCTTACTCAGGAGTCCTCTGATTCATTATGATAACTTTTCACATTGGGCCACCATTGTGAAATTCATGACGTACACCGGACATTTGCCAAGACCTAGTGATACGATTATTTCTTTCACCTCATACCCACCGGCAACGGCCTTATTCATCGCTCAATTTGTAAATTTCGTGGGTTTCAATTCTGGAACAATGCTTGTGGCACAGTTTGCTCTAATTTGGGCAGCTAGTTATGCCATTTTCGCTACTTTGAGAGATCGTACTCGTGGACTAAATTCGATGCTATTGTGTTTAGCAATTTCCATCTCATACGTATTCAACATTAATATCCGTCTAAATAATTTACTAGTGGATTACGTCCTAGCTATCCTAACCATGGCCGCATTAGTTGGAATATTTATCTACCAACAACAGCCCAAACTACAAATGGCACATGTGGCTTTATTCAGTGGAACATTATTGTTAGTTAAAAACTCAGCAGCTTTCTTTGTAGTAATCATCGCGGCTTATTACTTATACATGCTCATTCAAAGAATTAACGCCGATACTTGGTTCAAACGAACTTTGAAAATTGCTCGAGCTTGGCTAGGAACGCTGTTAGTTGGCGCTTTACCATTTATCTGGTGGGAAATTCACGTCAAAACAACTTTCACAACTTCGAAACATGAAATCAGTGCTCAAGCTTATTCTCACCAATTATCACATGATGGTATGCATGGTTTTATTGGCATTGGACAGCAATTTCTCAAGCAAATTTTCAACCTAGGATCATTGTCTACTCAAGGATTTCTAGTTTTAAATATCTTATTAATTGGCGCTTGGGCAATTATTAAATATGCCTGTCATCACCCCAACGATTTACTAAAACTTCTGGGCGTACTCGATTTAATTTCCATTCTTTATTACTTCAGTTTATTGGGAATGTACGTCCTTTCAATGCCATTCGACGAAGCAATCACACTTGATGGTTTTGAACGGTATATGTCCACCACAGTAGTCTTAAATCTATTTATTGGTGCGATTGTTCTCGTCAGAGTTATTGATGAGACATTTTATGAACAGAATTTAACTGAACGTGGACCACGGAATTTTCAATCCATTTGGACAAAAAATGGTTATCAACTGGCAACATTTTTAGTTATGTTCTTTTCAGTTATTATGATGTATTCAGAAATCAATGGTACGAATTTTACCAATAACTATAATCGCCGAACGTTACCTGTAATGATTACCAAAGTTGCTCAGCCTTGGACTAAACTCAATGACAAAAAAATACTTATTGTTGATCCACAAAAAGTGGAAGTTACTACGTATTATGCAGGTTATTTAGCAAATTATTATTTCTTCACCAACAATGCCACTGGTCAAGCAGTCTTCAGTCCCAAAGAAAAAGCCTTTCGTAAGAACTTGCAGCAATATGAATATGTTGCCGTACCAAAGTATGATAAAAAATTTACCAAAGGTATGAAGAAGTTTTATCATCAAAAAGTTCGTACTGGATTTTATAAAGTTCATAAAAATCACTTAACATTAATTTCATCTAGTAAAAAAGTTAACTAATCTTATCCAAAATAAAAAAATCGTCGAATTAATCGACGATTTTTTTTTACTCTTTAGCTGTAATCTTCGGTAAAAGTGCAAAAACAACCAGACCAATCAAGAACAACACACTAATTGAGGCTGCCCCAATGGTTGATTTTCCAGTCATTTGCGTCACAATAGCTACGATAAATGGTCCCATGACTGCTGAAAATTTACCTAAAATATTATAAAATCCGTAAAATTCACTACCTGAATCTTTCGGAATAATCTTTCCAAAGTACGAACGACTCAATGCCTGCAAACCACCCTGACTCGTCCCAACTAATAATGCCAGAATCCAAAAGTCTCGACTGGTCTTGAGATTCAAAGCATACAAACAAATGATAAAGTACACGCTGATTCCTAGCAAAATACCCTTACGTGTCGAAGTTTTATCAGCCAACCAGCCGAAGAAAATCGAAAACGGAAAGGCCACTAATTGCACGACTAACATGACAATCATCAGCTCATTAGTTTTGATACCAATGTCCATCCCGATTGCTGTAGCCATCGTAAAAATGGTATCTACGCCATCAATATAGAAGAAATATGCAACCAAGAACCAGGCTACCTTCTTATACTGTTTAATATGATGGAGCGTTTGAATAACACGTTTAAAGCTATCTGCCAACGGCGCTGAATTACTGGCAACTGAAAATTTCTGATGAACATTTTTTTGTAGTGGGATATAGAAGACAATCCACCAAACTGCCGCAATTACAAAACTCCACTTAGCAATTCCTGTACCATCTAATTTTCCGAAACCACTGGTCAATTGCAGGATTAAAAAGAACATGAACGCTATTACTCCCCGAGATAGCCATATGCATACCCGTGTGTGGAAATCCTGTTCATATCTTTATCCTCGGCAACATCTATCAAAAAGCTGTCGTAATACAAATTACTAGCTGAATAACCGATGGCTGAAAAAACATAAACAATTAATAGCCACTGCCATTGATCTGCTGGTACTAACGCCAGACCGAAAGTCATGACGATTCCTAACCAGCAAAAAATATTTAACATTTTCTTTTTGAAATTTGGATAGTCTGCCATGGCACCCAAAAATGGTGCTAATAAGGACACTAATAACGTGCTAAAACTGTTGGCATAACCCCAAATGGCTGTTGAACCAGCCGCTGAAACATGCTGAGTTTGAGCAATAGATTTAAAATAAACCGGCAAAACAGCTGTCGTCACGATGATTCCATACGCTGAATTAGCCCAGTCATAAAAGATCCAACTCCACTGCTCTTTATTAATTCTCAAATAGATAACCCCTTTTCAGAGCTTTCTCCCCCAGTAATTTCAGTATAGCTTAGTTGGGTTGTGCTTTTGATTGGTATATTGGTATACGAAAATATGAAAAAATTGGTAAATGTTTATTTACATTTTAGACTCATGTTTTGAATTAAGGTTCCTGAAAACTAAGGATTGGTTCTTTTCCCCCTATTATTTCTAATTTCTCGATACCACAAATATATAAAGACACTTCCGATAACAAAATCAATCAGGTAATCTAGCCAATCAAGTAAAGTAAATTTATTGAAAAACATGTCCAAGCCTGGAATTATAAGAATTATCCCTATCAACATATTTAAAGATTTATACCATTTAAACGTCTTATATAGATTTTTTCCAGTTATATCCTTACGCGCCTTAAGCATGAAAAGAACTGCCATAACTACATCAAATAAATTTTGCACTAAATCTGATTTAGTCATTCCTTCTGGATATGTGAATGAAATTGAAAGTAGGAAAAGCATTCCAATCCAAAAATTTACAGATTTATACCATTTCATAATTTTCATCTTTTTTCTGATTTCATAAGTAAATTCTTTACGCAAATTCTTTATCAGAATTATATTCTGTAAAACTTAATTGGACCTTGGAAAGATTCCCATTTTTACATAATGTACAAAAAAAGAGCTAGTCTCAAATCTACCTAACTTGGTAAATTCAGGATTAGCTCTTATTTATATTTATATATTCAGTGGATCTGAAACGAGTTCCGCAGGCCAATTTCTTCCGCTTTGCATACCTTCCCAAATCATCCGCAAAGTACGCGGATAATTCGTGAAGCTACGCAAATGCTCGAAAATTCCCAGGCCTGCTCCACTCTCTATTACTTGCTTTCGATTCCTTTTCCGACGTAAGTATTCTCAAGTACTTGTTTCAATTCTGAGATTAATGGTTCCTTAGGGTTAGTGAATGAGAATTGATCTCCAAATGTTGCAGCTGCTAAGTCATCTAACTTGCTATCGAAGTCTTTCTTATCGATGTAGTTGTCTTTAAGACTTAACTTGATACCAACAGCATGTGCTAAATCAACAATCTTCTTAACTAAGGCATCTTTCAAAGCTCTTTCATCTTTACCGCTCAAACCAATGTAACTGGCAATTGATGCGTAATCTGAATCAGCTCTGAAGCTTTCATATGCAGGCCATGTTGTCATCTTTGTAGGTTGTTCAAAGTTATAGTTAATAACTTGTGGTAAGGCTACGATTGATGCTAGACCATGTCTGATTCCATAAACGTTTGTCAAAACATCTGTGATTGAGTGTGCTACACCAGCAAAGGCATTTCCGTATGAAAGTCCTGCTAATGTTGAGGCGTTGTGCATTTCTTCCTGAGCGTCTTTGTCACCGGCAACAGCTTTCTCTAAGTTATCAAAGACTAACTTGATAGCTTGAAGTGCTGATGGTCTTGTGTAATCTGATGCCATGTTGGCAACATATGATTCAACGGCATTAGTCAATACATCCATACCAGATTCAGCCATGATGTCTTTTGGCATTGTTTCAACAAATTGTGAATCAATGATAGCAACATCAGGGGTCAATGCATAGTCAGCGATTGGGTACTTTGTACCTGTCTTTGTATCGATGATTGAACTAAATGGTGTAACTTGGTCGCCTGAACCAAATGTTGTAGGAATAGCAACAAATTGAGCTTTTTCAGGCTTAGGGAACTTGTATGCACGTTTTCTAATATCGATGAATCCTTGCTTTGCACCGAATAGATCAACATCTGGATGCTCGTAGAATAACCACATATCCTTAGCAGTTTCCATTGTTGTACCGCCACCTAAGGCGATGATTGTATCAGGTTTGAACAAATTCATTTGTGTAACACCACGTTGAACAATATCAGTTGTAACGATGTTATCAACGTCAGAGAACATTGAATATTCAACGTTAACTTTACTACGCTTCAATTCATCAGTAATTGTATCTACATAACCGAGTTGAACCATCACTGGATCACAGACGATGAAGGCACGTTTCATACCTTGTAGGTCCTCTAAGTAACGAACTGATGTCTTTTCATAGTAAACTCTTGGTTGTTTAATCCATTGCATATTATTTCTCCGTTTAGCGATTGTCTTAATATTAAGCAAATCAAATGAAGATACGTTATGAGAAATAGAATTCTTCCCCCATGAACCAGTACCAAGGGTCAATGATGGGATCATTTCGTTGTAAAGATTACCAATACCACCGATAGCAGCAGGAGTATTAACTAGTACACGACTAGCTTTCATCTTGATACCAAATTCAGTAGCTAAATCTTCATCCATAGTATGGATACCAACTGTGTGACCAAGACCACCAAAGTGCAATAATTCATCAGCCTTTTCAAAGCCTTCTTTGTGACCAGCAACTTTGTAAACTGATAGAACTGGTGAAAGCTTTTCAGCTGAAAGTGGTTCGTCTGGACCAACCTTGCTTAACTCAACACCAAGAACCTTTGTATCATCAGGAACTTTGATACCAGCAAGTTTAGCAATGGCTAGAGCTGATTGACCGGCAATAGGACCTTTAACTCCGCCTTCTGGTCTAAACATTGCATCAGCTAATTTCTTGTAATCAGCTTTCTTAATAAAGAATACTTTGTTCTTTTCTAATAATGATTTAACTTCTGTATAAATGTCAGCATCAACGATGGCACTGTTTTCAGCGGCACAAACCATACCATTATCGAAAGTCTTTGAAATCATAATATCGTTAACAGCACGTTTGATATTAGCAGTCTTTTCGATATATGCAGGACCATTACCAGGACCAACACCTAAAGCAGGTTTACCAGTTGAGTAAGCTGCTTTAACCATACCAGGACCACCAGTAGCCAAGACACTAGCAACGCCGTCGTTATTCATCAAGTATGAAGTAGCTTCGATACTTGGTTTTTCAACCCATTGGATAACACCTTCAGGAGCACCAGCTTCAACAGCGGCCTTTAACATAACTTTAGCTGCGGCAACTGAACACTTTTGAGCTTGAGGATGGAAACCAAAGATAATTGGGTTACGTGTCTTCAAGGCAATCAATGATTTAAACATAGCTGTTGAAGTTGGGTTAGTAACAGGTGTAACACCAGCTAAAACGCCAAGTGGTTCAGCAACTTTGATTAAACGATGTTCTTTGTCATTCTCAATGATACCAACAGTCTTATCACGTTTGATTGAGTGCCAAATTTCTTCGGTAGCGAACATATTCTTGATAACTTTATCTTCAACTAAACCACGACCAGTTTCTTCGTAAGCAAGTTTAGCCAAATCAAAACTGGCATTCAAACCAGCGATAGCCATTTGGTGAACAATGTGATCAACTTGTTCTTGTGTAAATCCGTCCATGATTTCCAAAGCCTTTTGAGCTTTAGCAACCATCGCATCAATAACAGGTTTTACATCTTCTTTTTCTTCAACCTTTGTATCTTTAGAACCTTTCAACATCTGATTACCTCCAAGATTTAAAAGCTATATTTGTTAACTAATTCACGTTTTATCTTATCACTGTGTATCTTTTGTTCAAGCATTTTATTCCAATTAATTGATGTAAACGTATTCACGTTGATATATCAACACGTAGAGGTAGAAAATTGGTATCTTCAAAAATTTCACATCAAAAAAATATGCAATCCAATTGTGAATATTTCTTCACAAAGTGGGCTGAATCGGCCTTTCTAATTCACAAAAAAAGAAGCTGAATTGATTTTCAGCTCCAGTTTGTGAATTATTTTTTATCTGAACATGGTCTTTGTTGCACGAGCCATTACCTTTGGATCCTTTTCGTAGTGGTGCATTGGTGTCATTTCTGATAATGGAATGTTGAGCAATGTGTAAACAGCACGTTGAGCAGCACGGAATGAATATTGTTCTGTAAAGACCATATCGAATGGTTGTTCACAGAATTGACTGATGAATGCCAAGTTCTTACTGTGTTCTGGCACAACGTCAGGACGATCTCCGACAGCTCTTTGATTGAACAAAGCACTAGCATATGGCATGTGTGTAGGAATTACGTTAACAATACTGTCCATAATTTCTTGTTTGTGGTTAGCAATATTGTCTTTGCTTGGATCAACTGATGCCAATTGACCAAGGAATTCTTCCAACATTTCCTTACCTGTCATTTCGATAACTGGCTTTTGAACATAATCACCATTTCTTCTTGGATACATGAAGTAACCCCAGAAGACTGATTCATTAGGCTTTTGTGTCTTAAAGTGTGGTTGATGGTGAACAACGATAGACATCAAAGGTGTACTGTGAATCCATGTGTTCAAAGCATTACCTGGTTCTTGTTGTGTGATACGAGCAATTTCATTAACCAAGTAGTGGTTGTTAGTTGTAACTGTAAAACTCATCCACTCACTTTGAGTACGATCATTAAAGAATTTATCAGGATTACCTAGTGAGTAGAACTTCTCGGCGGCTTTCTTCCAAAGCATAGCACTTGGTGCATACTCCATATTTTCTTTAACAGGTGTGTCGTAATCACCGATTGATGAACTGTCAGTAATTGAACCATTAGTATCAAAGACTAAGTCGTTTTCAGCAATGTCGATGTGACCTTCCTTGTTGTCATTGTCGACTTCTTCATACTTCATACCTGTAACGATAATATCGTCTTGAAGTGGTGTGTCCTTGAATTCCAAATCAGTAACTTTACGGTTATTGATAAAGGTTACGCCACGGTCTTCCAAATATTTGCGCATTGGAATGATAATACTTTCGTATTGGTTATAAGGAGTTCTTGTAACACCTTCCAAAGTATTGATACGACTGAATTCAAGAATCATACGGTTCATGTAACGACGTAATTCCATTGCAGAACTAGCACGTTTGAATGCGAAAGTTGTTTGCCACATGTACCAGAAATTAGTTGTGAAGAAATGTGGTGTACTTGCAAACCATTCAGCAATACTTGTATTGTTTAAAGTCTCTTCATCCTTTTCAGGAGTTAACATCAACTTGCTTAACAAGTAACGTTCCTTGTTAGTAAATTGCATATGTCTGTAATTATCTTTATTAGGCTTGTTACGAGGGCCATCATCATCCATCAAACGACCAACATCGTGAGTTGGATGTGCGTGGTCAAAGTTCAAAATATCATCAGTAACAGTTTGACCGGGGTGATCCAAAGATGGAACTGAACGTAATAAGTCCCAAAGGTTTTCATATGTTTCTTCGTTCAACATACGGCCACCCTTAGCTAGGAATCCCTTGTTGTTAGTCAAAGCTTGGTTACTATATTCATCCTCGTAGTCTTTAACTGGGGCACCATCATTGGCACCGTGTGTTTCTAGACCCATCATAGTGATCTGATCACCATTGAAACCACCGTCACGAATTAAATAAATACCAGCAGCTAAATTCCCAATACCGGTACCAATCATGTAGGCTTTTCTTGTCATAATAACTGACCTCCATTCAAATCTTCCTATTTCATCTATACAACTTAAATATAGCAGTTCCAAATAAAAAGTAAAGGCTTTCATTGCCGATATATCAAACATTTCCAGTCTAGTTTATGATACAAAAATGATGATTTGTTTCTTTTTTGGGGCCGTCTACAGGGATGAGAATATTCACCTGCTATGCGGACCGGTCCGAGCCACAGTACGGTCTCGAACCTCGATTTGAAGCCTTGAAAAATCGCAAGTCTCCAAATACGCCCGGTGGTGTAAGAGCTGAAGCTCTAACGCCACACCCATAGCGGGTAAATATTCTCATCCCTTCCGACTAATTTGATTTTACTGATTATTGGTTGTTAAACCTACTAATTACAAATCTATTTCCTTAAAGCAAAAAAATATCGCAGGTAATCATTTTTTGATTACTTTGCGATATTTTTTTTAATTATTTATGACGGTGATTTTTAGAAAACTTTCTTGAGACAATTGGTTTCTTTCGTTTCAAGCTAATTAGTCACTGTATTTTGTTAATCTGACAACATCTCTAACAATCATCAATTCTTCATCCGTTGGTACAACTATAACTTTAACGGTTGAATCTTTACTACTGATAATTGCTGTTCCATTAGCCTTTTCGTTAGCTTCTTTATCGATTTTTACACCCATATAGTTAAAACTATTGGCAATTGCAGCACGGATTTCGGCATTCTTTGCTCCGGTTCCGGCTGTGAAAATCAATACGTCGACGCCACTTAATAAAGCAATGTACGAACCAATGTATTTAACGATTCGGTTGATATAAATTCTAATTGCCAAGTCGGAGCGGTCATTTTCATCTCTGGTTGCTAATAAATCACGCATGTCAGGTGAGACTCCAGAAATTCCTAATAGACCTGACTTAGTATTCAGGATTTTAACCATTTCAGTTGGATCAGTAATCTTTAATTTTTGCATCAAATAAGCTACTAGTGATGGATCGATATCACCAGAACGTGTGCTCATTGTGATACCAGCTAAAGGTGTGAATCCCATTGATGTATCAACGGATTTTCCATCTTCAATTGCATCGATTGAGGCACCACTACCCAAGTGACATGAAATAATCTTCAAGTCGTTTAGTGGTTTGTGCAAGTAATCGGCGGCAGCTTGGGAGACATATCTGTGACTTGTTCCGTGAGCTCCAAATTTACGAACACCATATTTTTCATAATATTCGTAAGGAATACTATACAAATAATTGACTGGATCCATTGTCTGATGGAACGATGTGTCAAAAACAGCTACTTGTGGCACATCAGGAAGGATTTTTTCGAACGCTTCGATACCGTCAGCTTGACCAGGGTTGTGCAAAGGTGCAAATTCAGAAAGATTCTTAATTTGTTGAACGACACGTGGTGTTACAACAGCGGAATCTTTAAAAATACTACCACCAGCAACTACTCGATGACCAACTCCTGTAATTTCATCATAACTATTGATGATTTTAAGGTCGATCAATTTATCGAGCATTTTGTTAACAGCGGTTGTGTGATCAGGAATATCACCCATCTCACTGATTTTTTTGCCATCGAACTCAACTTCAAAAACAGAGTCAGATAGACCTAAACGATCAACCATCCCTTTAGCAACAACTTTTTCATCGGGTACTGTGTATAGTTTCCACTTCAGTGTAGAGCTACCAGAATTAACGGCCATGATTTTAGACATTTAATCTCACCTAACCTTTAAAATTTTTCGCCCAGTCTTGCAACTGGTCCTTAAACCCTTCAAACAACTTTGGATTATTGGTATCTGGTATTGTGCCCATCAAAACATTTCCTACTTGCTTAGCATTACCACCGTGTTTTTGTAAAACAACGATTGCTTTTTGAGCTTCTTTTGAAGCAAATAATGTAGCAGGTAAATCAAGAACAGCTTGTAAATAAACACTTGAAACCATCCATTCGGATAATTTCTTAGCTTGATCTGTTTGGAAAATTTGTGAAGGCACAATGAATATACCGATTCCACCATCATTTAAATTTTTCATCGTTTGTTCAATCAATAAATGATGAGCATAAGAATGGCCCTTATCGGCTTTCGTCTTGAACTTCAATGCATTCTCGTCAACTGGATAATAACCAACTGGCAAATCAGCAACAGCCATATCAATATCAGTAATGTCCCACTCGGCAATGCTATCTTGATGATAAGCATCCAAATTAAGGTTCATCACTTCACTGAAAGACTTTGCCAAAGCAACCAAAGTATCGTCATTATCAAGTGCCGCAGCATTGATTTTGAACTTATCTGTCATGTTCAATTGTTCAATAAACTCAATCAATAAGTTACCAGTTCCAACAGTTGGATCAACTACGTTGACACTCGTCTTATTTTGAACATTTAGTACCTCATAAGCAATGAGACTAGCAATCAAACCAATTGCATCCGGAGTCATCAACTTGTTGACTTCAGTTTTATCATCCTTTTGAGCTTTAATAATTGCAACAGTGATGGCTTGCTTTAACTGTGAAGGCGTAAGATTTAAATCTTTCAAATCTTTGTAAATAGCCTCTAATTTAGCGACAGTATCTTTATCTGGAACATCATTTTCCACATAAACTTTATTGTCGGAAATATTAGTCAATGTTTCAGCAAGTGCATCGACGTTGCCAACTTTCAAGGACTTTCCCAATAATGTATTGGCTTCATTTAGCTTATCAAAATACGACTGCATATCTTTTTCGGACATAGTTAACCTCTTTGCTTAATAATAAAATTTTAACGTTGGAACTGATTTAATTCAAGGATTCACAAATTACTTAAGGATTTTTCTTTAGGTTTATTATGAATTTCATCTTTAATTTGTTGTCGGTAAATCTTGTCTAACTGCCGGTAATCGTTGATCTGATTGCTTAAATACGACGTGCTATAACCGACAACCATAATTGAAACCGCAAGTACTAATATACTATTTAACAGTACAGTTCCGCTATGTTTTTGATTGTCGAAAAGTATTTTACGGATCATTGATCAGACACATCTGTGAAGTTTGACCGGCTTTATTCTCTGTTGTAATGATAACCAATTTATCTTTTTTTTCAATGTTTATATCATTTAAATTTGTCATCATCGGCTCATATCCTCGATTATCAGCGTTTTCGATTGCCAATATTGCTCGGCCATAATTACCCAACATTTTAATTGCTTTTGTTTTATCATTCTCATCTTTATAAAAAAGTCTATTTCCAAAAGCGCCTGTAATTTTACTTTTTCCTAGTAATTCTTGTAGCTTTTCTTGGGTAATATGCCAGCGTAGTTGGTCTCGAAATGTTGTTTTTTGAACATTATGTAAAATCTGAAGCGACTGTTGCAGTATTCCTAACGTCATAATCGTTATCATTAGCGAAACTACAGCCTCGTACAAAACAAATCCTGAATGCTTACTTTTTAATTTGATACACATTTTTATTTACTTCCACTTGGTAGGAATTTGAGGTATTTGTAAAAGAATACTCTTTGCCTTTTATAATCAATAAATTTGGTATTTGTTTACTTTTTAGATGCATCAAGATTATTTTATCTGCATTAACTTGCTCTTCCCAGTGACTCAATAACTTGAATTGTTCATTTACACAATAACTTAAAGTCAAAATAATCATCAATGAAATGGCAAATCCAGTCAAAGACTCTAGCAGAATAAATCCTTCATGTTTTTTCTTCAATAATCTCGCCCCATCCCATCTGAATCTTATAAATATATTTCTTGTGAGTCAGACTCGAACTAAAAGTTATCCTAGCAGCAGAGCTTTTCCCCGTACCATAAATCATATGTTGACCTGAGGAGTTATCAAAAACAGTCATTGTTGAAGGTAGTTTTCTTCTTACCACCTTGTCACCATTCTCACCGTTTTGCGTTATATCAAAAACAATAGTATTTTTATTTTCGATAATCATTTTGCTACCTTGATGTGTCAGGTATGCTCGATTATAAACACCTTTAAAAGTATCTTTAAACCATTCTAATGCCTGTTTTTCTTCCAATTTTGCTTGATAATCTTTGACGTTATGCAGTGAAATAGTTGTTAACAAACAAAAGATTCCCAATCCGATTACTGTTTCCAAAAGGGTGAAACCTGCTCTAATTCTTTGAATCATTTTTCTGGTTTAGCTGGATCTGGCTTTTCATTCTTATTAATCGTTGTATCATCCTTAATCTTATCCAAAATATTATCATTCACGCCTATTTGTAGTTTTTCTGCTTTTTTAGCTTGAGAAGCCGTGATATATTTTCCATCTCTTAAATCCCCAATAGTGACTTTTTCTTCAGTCTTAGCAGGATTATTTTCCAAATATAGTCCCGCTTGTGTAACTAAAGTTGTTTTAAAAGCTTCAGTTGACTGCTTATCCGCATGATCCTTTTGTTGAACCAAATTCGGAATCATAATCAACAACAACAACGAGATAATAAACAGTACAATCACCATTTCAATTAGTGTAAAACCTTTACGAATTTTCTTCATTACGACATCCCTTTCATCATTACATATATTGGCATTAAAACCATTAAATAGGTCACCACCACTACTAGCGCAATGATTCCGAACAGTATTGGTTGAACCAAATTCAACAGTTTCTTCAACCCTCTTTGTGTTTCCTCAAATTTTAATTCTGACATCAGCAATAAGTCGTCGGCTAATTGTGAACCACTCTCGCCAGCTTCCAAAAGCACTCGCAATTGTTTTGGCAATAGTGGTTCGTCATCGATCAATTCCAACATACTTTTACCTACTGTCAGATTTTTGACAAATTTATCTGCTAAATATACTTGGATTGAACCTTTTTGAAAGCGGTTGTTAGATTCACAAATATCAAATAAATTCATTCCGCTACCCAACTGCATTCCCAATCCTTGCAAAATTAAAAACTGGAAAAAGTTCAAATATATCTGACCTATTGCCGGTAATTTCACAAGGATTAATGCCCTTTGATATTCGTGTTTCTTACGTATTTTCCATGTAAAAATAAGTCCGCTTACTAAGATAATCACAATCGAAACAAGTAGTAATTGTAAAAATAAATCAATATTCTTACCACCATCGGCAATTTCCAACTGTGGAATGATATAAATTTTCATCCCTATCAACATCGTAAAAAGAAAGGCCAAAATGAAACATGGATAAGCCAGCAATTCCTTCAATTTACTTTTCTGCCTGGCCTGATTTTTCAATAGTTGACCTGTTTGTTCCAGAGATAGTGCAATATTTCCGTGCTCTTGGGCAATCACCAGTTGATTAAAAATCACCGTCGGTAACTGTAAATGTCTGAGTGATTGTGAAATCATCTGACCACTTTGCAAATCCTGATTAATCTTTTCAAATATTTTTTGACGATCATCAAGTAAGCGTAAACAATTAATTGACTGACTTAGTGAAAATCCATTCTTCAACAACTTGCTAATAATTAATAAATACTCGGCTTGTTGACTAGTTTTGATCTTCTTATCCGAAAATAAATTCTTGGTAAGTATCTTCATTTATTTGACCCATATTATATGAATTTTTTAACAGTTGTTTCCAATTATCATCAGTAATATCTTGTTTGATAAAAGCTCTAATCTCGTCATTCTCCATAATATCGAGGAATAATTTTAAATCATATTCCGTCGGAACTAGTCTTTGATAAGAAATATAATTTACGGCGTTGAGAATTTCGGTATCGTTCACTCCAAATTGTCGCAAACGTTGGATAACTGAATACTTAGACTTGCCATGAATCGTTGTCATGACTGTATAGCCACAAATGGCCGCCTGTACAGCTTGTTTGGCTGTTTGACTATCACGGATTTCTCCAATGATTAAAACCTCAGGGCGGTGCCGTAAGCTGGTCTTAATCAACTCCTCATAAGTCATCCCCGCCTCAGTATTGACCTGTAATTGTAGAAAATTATCCTCTGCAATTTCAATTGGATCCTCAATACACATAACTTTCTTATTCCAGCTCAATTGCCGCCCCAACGCATACATTAATGACGTCTTTCCCGAACCCATTGGACCTGCAAAAATCATCATGCCTTTACGTTTGGAAATTGGCATCAGTTCTTCAATAATCCCCTCGTCAATTTGTGAATTCAATTCTGGTGGATAAATCAAGCGGACAACCATCGACTCACGATTTTTGAAATCTCCGACCGAAGATATACGGATGAAAATATTGCGGTTTTGATAAACAAAATTGAACGCACCTTTCTGCGCCCGCCGCCTTTCCGAAACATCCAAACCAGAGTTAAATTTCAAATAATTCATAATAGCCATTGTCTCCTCAATCGTTAAATCAGCCACGGTATAGCTCTGCAGTGAATTTCGAGCTTCCAAATGATAAAATCCATCGCGTGGAAAAAAGTAAATATCCGAGATTTTATTCGTACATGCTTCAGTTAACAAATTACTAACCATCGTTTCAGCAGTCATATCTCAACCTCCCTTCTCTAAAAAATTACGCAAAAAAAAGGCTACCGACAAAAGTCAGTAGTCTTTATTTTTTAAAATTATTCTTCATCGTCATCTGCAGCAGCAGTATAAACTTCAGAAACATCTTCATCATCTTCCAATTGGTCGATCATGTGTTCGAATTGTTCTTGTTTATCTTCTGGCACTGGAGTTGTATTTTGAGGGATCATTGTCAACTCTGAGTCGGCAAGTTCATAACCCTTTTCAATTAATCCGTCACGAACAGCAGCGAATTCTTTAGCTTCAGTATAGATTTCATAAGCGTCATCTGATGTTTGAAGATCATCAGCGCCAAGATCCATGATATCCATTAAAACAGTATCTTCATCTTGAGAGTTCTTTGTACGGTCAAGAACGATATAACCTTTACGGTCAAACATGTAAGCAACTGAGCCACTTGAGCCCATGCTTCCTCCGTTACGGGTAAATGCAACACGTACGGCAGAAGCAGTTCTGTTTTTGTTATCTGTCAAAGCTTCTACTAGAACTGCAACTCCACCTGGAGCGTAGCCTTCGTATGTAACTTCATCATAATGTTCATCACTACCGCCATCAGCCTTGTCTAAGGCACGTTTAATGTTGTCCTTTGGCATATTGGCTGCACGAGCTTTATCTACTATCAAACGAAGGGCAGCATTATCGTTAGGATCGGAGCCACCCGCCTTAGCTGCCATAAATAACTCACGAGACAACTTTTGGAAGATTTTACCACGCTTGGCATCTTGGGCACTTTTTCTACCTTGGATGTTATGCCATTTTGAATGTCCTGACATTTCTGTTTCCTTCTTTCATGATTATTATAAACCGCATATTATTTTATCAAAGTAAACGCGTTATTACAATATTTGCGACATAAATAACCATGGAAATTAACAGATATTTTTATTAATGATGTACTTTTTTGATATCGATTACACCAAATGTCAAAATACCAATCAAAACACCCAAAATTTGCATTCCAATTCCGCTGTTATTTCCGGTTTGAGGGAACGTTGCGACATTGGATTTTTGATAAGTTGGACGATAATTGGTAGCAATTAAAGTACCATTGCTCTTTCCTTTTGGACCAGGAACATAATAGACATTTCCCGAAACAATATATTCACCGCTACCTTTGGATTCAGTGTTTGGAACTGATGGATCTTTGGGATCTATTGGGTCCGTTGGGTCTGTGGGATCTGTTGGATCTGTTGGGTCTGTTGGGTCTGTTGGGTCTGTTGGATCCGTTGGGTCTGTGGGGTCCGTTGGATCTGTTGGGTCCGTTGGGTCCGTTGGATCTGTTGGGTCCGTTGGGTCCGTTGGATCTGTTGGGTCCGTTGGATCTGTTGGGTCTGTTGGATCTGTTGGATCTGTTGGATCTGTTGGGTCCGTTGGATCTGTTGGATCTGTGGGGTCCGTTGGATCAACTGGTCCGGTAGTATCTTTTGCAAGAACTATCAAATTAACATTCTTTGATTGTCCGTCCGCAGTACTCAAAACAACATTATATGTACCAGCAGCATTCAGATTGGCCTGTGTAAGGTCGACATTAACTGTCTGAGATTGAGCATTTTCATCTGTTGAAGTGGCTTTAAAATCATTAGCAGTTGGCGTTGGATCACCTACGTGCATTGTATAGTCGCTACCATTGATAGTTTTAGCAGCAGCTGTGATTGTTAATTTACCAGTATTCAAAGTTGTAATATCGTAATTAGGATTGTCAGTGGCATTAGCAACAACCGATAAATCATAGCTGCCAACCGTTTGACCATCAGGTCTGCTAATACTATAAACTAACTGATCGCCATCAGTAATATTTTCTAATCCATCGACTTTTGCTGTAAAACTAGGATCATCGGTTCCAGCAACTTTAGTAGCGTCATTACTTGTAATGGTAACCGGAGCTTTATTAATATCAAATGAAGCTGTATCCGTCCCCATCGTTAAATCATATAAACTATTCTGTCCATAATTCTCAATGTTATTAATTCCCTGTTGCGTCAAAGTAACCGTATAGTTTCCAGCATTCTTAGCTGTTTGATTCAACTCCAAATCACCATTTTGAATTTGATAGTTTGTCCCGTTCGATAGAACAACTTGATAATCACTATTATCAAAAGATTGATTTTGACCATTATAAGTTTTAGAACCCGTACCATCTAAATCAAATGTTCCCGTACGCTTATATACCTCGACATTGACCGTACTTTTAAAGGTCTTATCATAACTATAAGTGACTGTATAATTACCTGCCACTGTCGTATCTATTGTCTTAACGTCATCTCCAGCAGGATTTGTTACACTTACGTCAATTTCTGAAAATGGTATATCTTTTCCGGATGTTGTGGATGCACTGACAAAATTATCCACAGGTTCCCAGTTAGTACCTGCAGGAATGCTAGAATTAATTGCTTTAATATTAGGATCATCCAAAACTACATCGTAAACACCACTGTAACCTTTATCAGCTTCTGAATCTGGTGACAGAATCCAACTAAATGTAAAACTACCCACACCTGTTGGAATATCGAAAATACCATTCTTATACGTTACACCATTGGATAATTCAGTAATGCCTAAGGCATTCTCAGTAAGACCACCAATATCAAGATTAAAGTAATCGGAAATATTATTGTGTGCAGAATCAGTGAAAATAGCCGCAAACTGATTAGTTGCACTGTTTATATTGTAAGCAGTCGTTCCAATTTTAACGTTTGGAGCATTGACTTGGGTAATTCGATTATATGAAAAAGCATTCTCACCTAGTGAAAAGTCTGAGGCTGTGGTGGAAACACTCGTCAACTGATTACCAATAAACGATTCATTACCGATATTTTTAATCGTGCTTGGAATAGTTAAGTCATTATTCAGATCATTGTAAGAAAAAGCTGATTCTCCAATTGACTGCAATCCTTCATTCAAATTCAATGTTCCAATGTGATTGCCACTAAATGCTTGATTACCGATTGTAACCAAGCTGCTTGGCAACGTCAAAGTTCCAGTCAGATTGGCGAATTCAAAGGCTCCATTGCCGATACTACTCAATTTGTTGGCATTAGAAAAATCAGCACTCGTCAAATCACCATCATAAGTGAAAGCCTGATTGCCAATTGATATTAAATTAGGTCCAAAACTGATATTTTGGAGGCCTAAATTTGAAAGAAAGGCTTGATCACCAATCGTCTGCAAGCTATCAGGCAACTTAACTTCAGTACTTCTACTGTTATAAACAAACGCTTGGTTGCCAATAGATATCAAATTATTATTATTGCTTAAATCAATTTTATTATTTTCAGAATCTCCAGAAAAAGCTGATTCTCCAATACTTGTCAAAGCTGTGTCTTTTGAAAAATCAATATTTTGTAAACTAGTATTTGCGGCAAAGGCCTGATCACCAATCGTCTGTAAATTGGCTGGCAGTGTTATTGAAGTCACCGCACTATTATAAGTAAACGCCTCGTTACCGATAGTTTGAACGGAGTCAGGCAAATCAATTGTTGGAATTTGATTACCCCAAAATGCTAAATCACCAATACTTTTTAGGGTAGTGTCATCCGTCAAATCAATATTTTTCAAAGTTGAATAAATAAATGCGTTATTGCCAATACTTGTAACCCCGCTGTTGACTTTAACACTGGTTATCGTTTGATTGCTGGCAAAGGCATCATTACCAATGCTCGTAACGTTGTATTGCTTACTATCCTTGGAACTATTATTCGTAACTGTAATTTGAGTAGGAATATTTACTGACGAATCAGTCAACTGACTAGTTGTACCAGTCAAAGAAGCTTCACCAGTATCATCGTTGGTACTCCAGGTAAAGTCATTTGCATCTGTATGATCAGCATCTGATGTAATTGTATTAGCCGCAGTATCTACTGGTGTTAAACCTGTTGGTGCTGGGGTAGTCGGTGTGGTCGTTGACGGTGTCGTAGTTGAACTAGTAACAGCTGCTGTAGCCGGATCCGTGGATTCTTTTTCAATTGATGTACTTTCAACAACCGCTGTAGAACCCGATTGTGTTGCAGGGATAGTTGAAGATGCAGCCGTGCCCGCAGTTACAGCTGTACCTATTGAAGTCGCTGGAGCCACTTTTGAATCTGTAGTCACTGGTGTTTTTAAAGTTGCAGGCTCATTTGTTTCACCTGAAATTGCAGATGACACTGTGGATGGTGCTACATCAGAACTTGTTGTCCCAGTTGAACTGCCATTATCTCCTCCACTAACATCAGTTGGTGTTGGAGTACTTGGTGTATCGGATTCTTTATTTTCATTTGTTGTATTTGAAGTTGTTGATGAACTGCCACTATCAGTTGTCGTAGCATCCTTCACACTTGTATTTGAGCTTTCAGAAGGTGTTGGAACAGAACTAGTATCATCGGTAGTAGTAGCCGCATGAATAACGGCCTCATGGCTGAACGTGGTTCCCAGTCCTAAAGTCATGGCTGCGCCCGCAGCAATCAATAACTGCTTCTTGTTTAACATGATCTTCTTATTTGCCATAATAATAAACCGTCCTATTGAGATGAAATTTCTCCGAACCTGTCTAAACATCTCAACCGTATACTATAACATTTCTTATTATTTTTTAAATATTTAGCACATGGTGTCTATGCGGCAGGCTCATAAAAAAGAATGACTAAACAATATAGCAAAAAAGCCGACCATTTAGGTCGACTTTGACAAGCAGATTTTTAAAAAAATGACTCATTTTTCAATAACAAATTCAAACTTTTTTCACATTTTTATGTCTTATGACAAAATACGTAATAATCACCACAATCAAGGCACCTGTAAGCGCTCCAGCACTATCCAGTATGACATCTGTCACTGAAGGTGTCCGTCCACCAGTCAATCCTTGATGAAATTCATCGAAAGCTGCTAGACCAGTTGTCATTAACCATGGAACAAATACATTTAAAAAATGATTTTTTTTGAAATACGTATAAAGTGCTAAACAAAGAAATACCGCCAAAATTAAATACGTACCAAAATGAGCTCCTTTACGAATAAAAAACTCCACAAAGTGATAATAGCCATCATTCGCAATCGACTGTTCCTTACCACCATAATTAAAATGAATCTGACTCAAGCTACTCTTAAGCGGTTTGCCATGCACATATTTTTCTAGAAATGGTACTGAAGTTTGTTGTTTGTAAGTCATAGACGAACTGTAAAACAAAATCAGTTCAATCAAAACTACGCCACCCCAGAACCACTTTTCATTTTTCTTTAACTTATCCATTATTTTTCATCCCAATTCACGGTTGAATTAAGTCTCTTGGCATCGTCAAAATAGCCCGAATGATAGGAGGAATTAATTGCCCAATAATAAATTACGGTTGAAAATATCATAATCACGAGAAAATCCCAAGGATATTGAATCGTATTGATCCCACCAAAATGACTGCTACCAATCCACGAAATAACTGATAGACCAACCAAATGAACAATCAGCCAAAGACTTGCATAAAACTTCTGTTTGAACTCTTTAAATCCACGACGAAAATCGTAAACAAAGTAAATGGGCAACCCCACAATAATAATCACGATAACTTCGACAGTCGTTGGAAACATTGACCAGTAAATTGCCAAACTAATTAAATCGAAAACCAATGGAGCCAATAATCTCATCCCTCGAATCTTCGTTGGACGTTTGAAATTTGGTCCCATTTTACGCAAACTACCAGCAACGACTGGACCCGACAATAACGAAATCAACGTTGACGCTGCAACAACTCGTGACAATAATGCCCAATTTTTAAACAACAAAATCAAAATCACACTGACCAAGAAATCGACCATTAAGGCAATTCTTGGCGTGCTGTAATTATTATTCGTGTTACTCAAAATTTTAGGTAAATGTTTATTCTTAGGCATTGAAGACAATGATTTACTTGCTGAAGCTGAAAAAGCTATCCCACTTCCAATTGGTGAAATAAACGCTGTGAAGTAAATCAAAGTTGATAACCAATACACATTTAAGAGAATTGCCAGATCCGCAAATGGTGAGTTGAAACTAATCTGTGACCAACCACTGCTGACGATCGATTTTGGCAAAGCTCCAATGAAGACAATTTGTAAAGTAATATAAATCAGAGCACTTATTAACAACGAATAAATAATTCCGCGGCGAATATTAACCGCCGGTTTGATAATATCATTACCTAAATTAATTACCGTTTGAAAAGCCACGTACGAATAAATAATTCCTGCACTACCAATGGCTACGAAAATTGATGACGTTCCATTCGGCATAAACTGATGAATCGTTGTCCCCATATTATTTAAATCAAAATGGGCTGAAACTAACAAAATCATTGTAATAATTGGTACCGCAATTTTGAAAACTGAAATGAAATTATTAAATTTGGCCATAATCGTAACTGACCAATAATTTATCAACGTAAAAACTAAGATTAAAACCGTTGCCATAAGAATACCGCTGAAAGACAACTGACCATTTTTCATAAAACCATGCGTCCACTGTGCCCATTTCCAAGGCCAAGTACTCATGTACTGTGTGGATGCCACCGCCTCAATCGGTAAAATTGCCAACAGTGAAAGCCAATTGGCCCATGAAAAAATGTGTCCTAACAGTGAACCATGAGTATACATTGTAAAGCGACTCATCGCCCCATCTTCAGGAAACATCGTTCCAATTTCAACGTAAACCATCGCAATCATCGCTACCAAAATCGCCCCTAAAATCCAAGCCACAATTGCAGCTGGACCAGCAATCTTAGCAGCCTGACTGGAACCAAACATCCATCCTGAACCAATAATGGCACTAAGGCCAAACATCACAGTTGAGAACAGATTTAACTTTTTATCCCTCATAAAACCACCAATCTATTGTTTGCCGTCTCCAGAAATGAGAGTTTTCACCTGCTATGCGGACCGGCTCGAGCCAAAGTGCGGTCTTCAAACACGCCCGGTGGTGTAATGGCTGAAGCCATAACGCCACACCCACAGCGGGTGAAACTCTCATTTCTTCCGACTAGTTTATCTCTCAAAATTAATACAACTAAATATTCTACATTATTGACCTCTATCAACCTATGATAAAGGTCTGTTTGTTTTTTGGTTTTGAATTAAATATGCAAATAAGCGAGATAACATATCCAATCCAAAAACAATCTAGCCTGTGGGTGCCATCGATGTAGACAGCTATGGAGGTGGCGTTAGAGCTTTAGCTCTTACACCACAGGGCGACTTTGGAGACTTGCCGAACCTATGGCAAGGCTTCAAAGCGAGACTTGAGACCTTGGCTCAAGTCGGTCCTCATAGCAGGCTACATCGTATGGCACCCACAGGCGGCAGTTCCCCCAAACCCAAAACAAAAAAATAGCCTCCATATTGGAAGCTATCATTAACATTTTCTATTAAATTAGACTACTCTACCGTAACACTTTTGGCAAGATTACGAGGTTTGTCGACATCATTGCCACGAGCCAAACTTGCATAGTAAGCAATGAGTTGAGCAGGTACAACACTGATAATTGGTGAAATTAATTCGTCAATTTCAGGGATAATAATTTGATCCCCAGCTTCAGCGTATTTTTGACTGGCAATTACAAGCACATGAGCTCCACGAGCTTTAACTTCTTGGATATTACCGCGTGTATGACTGGCACCAACACCATCATTGACATAGGCAATAACTGGAGTATTTTGTTCGATCAAGGCGATTGTTCCGTGCTTCAACTCACCAGCAGCGAATCCTTCAGCGTGAATGTATGAAATTTCTTTCAACTTCAAAGCGGCTTCAAGTGATAAGGCATAATCAATACCACGGCCAATGTAGAAAGCGTCTTTTTGATCTGTTAGGAAGTCAGCTGTCAATTTCTTGATTGTTTCTTTTTCATCAACGATTGTTTGAATACCGTTAGCTGCTAAAGCTAATTGCTTCTTAACGTCGAATTTCTTAGCATCATCAAGTCCTTTAGCCATTCCCAATGCTTTTGCCAAAACTGCTTCAACGGCGATCTGAGCTGTATAAGCTTTAGTTGAGGCAACCGCAATTTCAGGTCCAGCAAGCAATTCCATTGTAAATGTTGCTTCACGTGAAAGTGTTGAATTTGGCACGTTAGTCATCGTCAAACTTGGTAACTTCAATTCGTTAACTTTAACAAGCACTTGACGACTATCGGCAGTTTCACCACTTTGTGATAGGAAAATGAAGAATGGGTGCTTAGATAACTTAGGCATGTGATAACCGAATTCACTACCAAGCTCAACATCAACTGGCACATCAGCAACTTGTTCAAAAATATTTTGACCAACTAAACCGGCGTGATAACTAGTTCCAGCGGCGACAATGTACAAACGGTCAGCTTTCTTCATTTCTTCCAACAAAGCAGGTTCAATGTTCATACTGCCATCATCATTGAGATAATTTTGAGAAATCTTTCTCATAACATTTGGTTGTTCGTCAATTTCCTTGAGCATGTAGTGTTCATAAGTACCCTTAGAGATATCGCTAGCATCAAGATCAACTGTGTAAGAATCTCTCTTAACTGGAGTACCATCAAGCTTACTGATTTCAACAGAACCTTTTTTAAGGATAACAACTTCACCATCTTGAATTTCAACAAATTGATGAGTTTGATCAAGCATAGCCATAGCATCGGAACAGATAACATTGAAGCCATCGCCCAAGCCAATCAATAGTGGACTCTTATTTTTAGCAACGAAGATACGGTCAGGTTGTTCCTTGTCGACCATTGCAAAAGCGTATGAACCTTCAATCAAGCTAAGTGCTTTTCTAAAAGCAGCCTCACCATCAAGTCCTTCTTTTGCAAAGTGATCAACTAATTGAACAGCAACTTCAGTATCGGTTTGACTGCTAAAGTTAACATCTGACAAGTATTTAGTTTTGAGTTCTTCAAAGTTTGTTAGGACACCGTTATGTACGAGGTAGAAACGGTTATCTTCTGAAAAATGAGGGTGAGCATTTTCGATGGTTGGTGTTCCATGAGTAGCCCATCTTGTATGTCCAATACCGACAAGGCCTTGAACATCGTCTGTCACAGCATTTTCCAATTTACTAATCTTACCAACTTCTTTAACCAAGTAATCTTTGCCGTCTTGGTTGTTAACGTAAATCCCGGCTGAATCATAGCCACGATACTCAAGCTTCTCTAATCCGTTCAATAAAATATCAGTAGTTTTATTATTTCCAATAACTCCAACAATTCCACACATATTAATCAATGCCTTTCTTGTATTGGTATAGTTCTTTTATTTTTAATGGTATAGTTCATTTCTTATGTTTTATCATCTTGCGACAATGCCTAGAATACTAATCAAATGGTTTTTTGTCAAGAAAAGTTTAATATTTTCAAAAATTGGTACGGTTGGTATGTACCGATATTGTCTATATGGTATATATGTATAGGCCATTTGTTTCGGGCCGCCAGAACCGAACTGTGATTCCGCCTGCAGTAGACCGGTGCGAGCCAAGGTCTCGCGCCTCGATGTTGAGCTTCGCAAAAAGCACGAATCTCAAAATACGTCAGTAGAGTAAGAGCTAAAGCTCTAACTCTACTCCTACTGCGGGCTCCATCACTGTTCGGCTCTGGCTAGTTTTTTTGAATTAATCGGGAATTTAATGTGTGGATGATAAAAAAGATCAAAAAAATAGAGATTGAAGGATTATTTTTCCTCAATCTCTATTTTTGATTTTCTTATTTTTGAAGTTGTGCTTATTGGGGGTATTGAAAAGCCCTTTTTTATATAGGCAGTGGCTCTAAAACGAGCTACACAAGGGCAACTCCCTCCGCTTTTCATAATTTTGTAAATCACACGCAAGTTCGGCGCGTAATTCACAAAACTACGAAAATGCTCAGGAGCTAACCGCCCTTGTTCCGCTCTCTCACCAAAACGAGTTCCGACAGGGCAACTCCTTCCGCTTTTCACAACTTTGTAAATCACACGCAAAACCAGCGTGTAATTCACAAAGTCGCGAAAATGCTCGGGAGCTGACCGCCCTGTCTCCACTCTCTAATTTAATTCACTCTTAACAACTTCCACAATCTGATCACAATATTCATTAACTTTTTCTTCTGTAGGTGCTTCACACATAACTCTCAACAATGCTTGTGTACCACTAGGACGTACTAACACACGGCCATCGCCATCCATTTCATCTTCAACTGCTTTGATTGAATCAAGGATTGGTTGGTGTTGATCCCATGAGTTTTTGTCTGCTACGGGAACGTTAACTAGCTTTTGTGGATAAATCTTAACAGGTGCACCTAATTCTGCTAGGGTCTTGCCTGTTTCTTTCATGACGTGCAACAAGTGGATTCCTGTTAACATTCCGTCTCCTGTATTCATGTACTCATACAAGACAACGTGTCCTGATTGTTCTCCACCGATGTTGTAATTGTTGGCACGGATCTCTTCAACAACGTGACGGTCACCAACGGCTGTTTGAACTGACTTCATGCCATTAGCTTCGATAGCTTTGTACAAACCGAGGTTACTCATAACTGTTGTTACGATTGTGTCTTTCTTTAAACGGCCACCATCGTGCAAATACTTACCGAGGATGAACATAATCTTGTCACCATCAACAATATTACCATCAGCATCAACGGCGATACAACGGTCTCCATCACCATCAAAAGCTAATCCAGCAACGGCATCTGATTCTTTAACACGTCTTGCTAATTCTTCTGGATGTGTTGAACCAACGTTTTTGTTGATGTTGATTCCATCTGGATGTGAGGCCATGATTTCGAAGTCAACGCCCAAGTCAGCAAACAATGTGCTTGCTAAACGACTTGTTGAACCATTGGCTGTATCCAAAACAATCTTCATACCACTTAGATCATCTGACAATGTTTGTTTCAAGAATTGGAGATACTTTTGAGCACCTTCTGGATAGTCTGAAACGCTACCTAAACCTTCAGCAGATGGTCTTGGCAAAGTATCTTCTTTGGCATCCAATAATTCTTCAATTTCATCTTCAACGTCATCTGGCAATTTGTAACCATCTGAACCAAAGAACTTAATTCCGTTATCTTCAGCAGGATTGTGTGATGCAGAAATCATAATTCCGGCATCAGCTGAAACGGCACGTATTAAATAAGCAACGGCTGGAGTTGTAATTACATCAAGATCTAGCACTTCAATACCTACAGACAATAGTCCTGAGATTAAACTTGATTGCAACATTTGACCAGAAATACGTGTATCTCTGGCAACTAGAACACGTGGACGTGAGTCATTATTTTCTGAATGTTGTGTTAGAACGTAACCCCCGAAACGGCCTAGCTTAAATGCTAGTTCAGGACTTAACTCCTTATTTGCAATACCTCTTACTCCGTCTGTTCCAAAATATTTTGTCATGAAAACTTACCCCCAGCGTATTATTCTTCGCTATTATTATTATCTTCAGTCGAGTCGTTATTTGACGAACTCGAATTATTATTAGTACTACTGTCATTAGTTGACGTATTAGTACCATTGCTGCTATTAGTGTTGTTCGATGATGAACTCGACGAACCAGTATTGATTGTCACACTAATGCTATCAGGATCCGTAAAGGCCACTTTACCGCCCAAAGCATCGCCTAAATCAATTGACTTCTTGGTATTTCCGGTAACATCACTTACATCAACTGGCACATCAATTGAATTATCAATCGCATCCATTTGATCTTGCGTTCCGAAAATTCTGATGCTTTTCACATCAGATTCAAATGTGAAATTCGAGTTATTAGAATTTCCTGACTGTTTCAAGTTGATTGTTACTTGTTTGCTTTGAATAGTAATTGGAATTTTTACGTGAACCGTTTGTGGATCCAACGTAACATTTACAGTTTTACCATTTTTATCGAGTGCTTGCACTAAAACTTCTTGATCAAATGTCGATTTTATTCCTTTTGGCAAAATTGGTTTAACGATAACCTTGTTGATCTTTTCAATCTCAGAGGCGGCACCAGTAACTGTGACAGTATCAGGAGATATATCAATCTTACCGGTTTCGTAACCAGTTGCTAAGAATTCTTTATTGTAATCAACATCGACCGCAAACTTCTTAGTTTCACGCTGTTGAATATTAACGGTGACATACTTCGGTTTTATACTATAAGTTAATTCACTGTTCAAGCCAGACTCCTTGATTTGAACACGATGCTGTCCAATCGACAAGTCTTTTAAATTCAAATATAAGTTAAAATTCTGAGTATTTTTGGTCGCAGTAACTAGAGCCGCTGGCCCTTCAATCGTTACTTTGACATTTTCCGGATAACCAGTGATGTAATATTTATCGACATCCGCCTGTAACTGTAAAGGTACTGTAAAAGTTGCCCTTTTGGTTACAGTCGAAGTATTCGATTGATTAGAATTTCTGGTTGATCCTACACCTGGTGTGCTTACAAAAAAGAACAACCATAAGGCACAGCAGAGGGCGATAAAGGCATAAAAATAATTGCTATTTATTATTTTCTTTATCATCTTGGCCCTCCTTCTTCTTCCGACCAATTCTAAAGAAATCTAATATCGAATGATTGTCATTTTCATTCGGATCCTTTAATTGAGCGTGAAGATATTTCAGGTAATCTTCTCGAGAAAGATCAAGCATCATATGACCATTTCTAGTTATCATGACACCACCAGTCTCTTCTGAGACAACAATTGTAATTGCATCAGTTACTTCACTGATACCAACTGCCGCTCTGTGACGCGTTCCTAATTCCTTAGGAATCGTATTGCTTTCTGACAACGGCAAGTAGGCAGCCGCAACTGATATCCGGTTATTTCGGACGATTACTGCCCCATCATGCAACGGAGTATTCGGTATGAAAATATTGATCAATAAAGCTCCAGTAACTTCAGCGTCCAAATCAATACCAGTTTCGACATATTCTTCCAAACCAGTATTCATTTCCAAAGTTATCAAAGCACCGATTCTACGCTTACTCATGTACTGAATCGCCTGATCCAAACTTTCGATCAAGTGATTCTTGGTTTTGCCTTCTTCGTTACTCGTTGAACTAAATAACGGCATTCGCCCTAAATGTTCCAATCCACGACGAATCTCAGGCTGAAAGATTATCACAATGACGATAATTCCCCAGTTGATCAATTGATCCATCAGAAAAGAGACCGTGTGTAAATTTAACGCCCAACTAATGAGTTTGATACCAAAAATTATCACGATTCCTTTTAGAAGCTGTACCGCTTTCGTGCCTCGTAACATCGACAGAACTTTATACAGAAAATACCAGACTACTAGGATATCAACCAAGTTAGCCAAGTTCTGCCATGTAAATATATTGCTTGGTATAAAATTCATTTTTCTAGCTCCTTAGCAGTTCGAACTAATTATAACAAACAATAAAAATTATAAAAGTTCATCATTTTTTAGATACTAGTCAGTCCCTATATTAATGACTTCTTCACTGTAATTGATATTTTGCCGTAATTCATTGGCAGTCGCTTTACTAATCTTACCTTGTTCCAACATATCTTGGACAAAAGCCCGTTGATAACTCAAAGCTTTGACTTCCAAAGCTGCTCGATCACCACTAAATTGCGGTGTCCGACCACGATATTTACCTTGAAGCAATTCCAAACGGTCTTCGTAGTGACGTTGGAAAATATAGATCAAATTGTCCGCAAATCCTTCATTATCTGACTGACTCAATTCTTGCAACTTGGCTAAAGCTCGTTTTGCCCCAGCAGTCGAAATTTTGATAGAATCTTGATTCAACTGCTTGATATCATCATACTTCACAGAACGATAGAACCATCGTCTGATTTGCAGATAGGTTCTTCTAAAGTAACTCAAGAAAAATTCAACTGTTGAATTGTAACGACGATGCACAATATCTTTTTTATATTTAGCAATTTTACGGTTTGCAATATCATACGCATCATCAGAGATTTCATGATTAACGTATAATTCTTCGATTGCTTCAAGTTCACAATTAAAACAAATGTCCCACAATTCTGCATCTTTTTTACTCTTAACACGACGCTTACTAATTTGGTGACTGGCCATTTTGGGATTATGGTTACGAATACTCAAATTACGAAGATCTTGTAAATACTCTCCAATGACTGATGAATAAACGGCTGTATCACCGTCATCCATTTCACCACGCAGCTTCTTGATAGTCTTGTCCAAAATCACACGATTAGCTTCAGCCTGCGTTAATTTAACAATTACTGGTACATCTTCATCATCGTCTTCGTCATCATCCTCATCAGAAACAAACGTATTACCACGATAAGCAACCGGTGCACTATTTTTAGTTAATAAAGGAATTAAAATTGTCGCCCCTAACAAACTAAAAATAATCACAGCACTAGCTAAAAACAACAGTAATGTTCGAGATGGGAATGGCGCTCCGCCTTTAATGGTCATTGGCAATGACAAAACACCGACCATTGTAACGGCGCCACGCACACCAGAAATACCAGACATCAGGCAATCATCTAGTCTTGATTTAGACCAGAGCACGATTTTATTATCGCCATTTTTAGAGAAAGTCGAATAGACATAACTCCACGCCGCCCGGATCACGACTAACATTATCCAAATAATAAAGGCTAAGAAAAGTGCTCCGATAGTGTTTATATTGTCGTTATGAACTAGTTCTTCCATGGCAAACGGAATTTCGATACCCAACAGCACGAAAACGATTCCGTTAAGGACGTACACAACTAAATCCCAGGTTCGGGAGGTGACCATTTTAATTTCCGGTGTAAAGCTGCTGAGATTACGATTAGATGAAATATTTAGAATCCCAGCGATAACAACCGCTACAACTCCAGATACATCGAAAATATCTTCAGCAACATAGTAGATAATAAATGGAATAATAATTTGAATTATGGCATGTAGAATCGAATCATCGACACCTTGGTTCATCAAGTACAATCTAACACCGTTGAAAATCCAAATCATCACGGCACCAACTAGGGCACCGACGATAGAAATATGGAAGAAATCGATTGTAGCATCCTTCAATGAGAACATACCGGTGACCGTTGCAGCGACACCATATTTAAAACAGATCAATCCGGATGCATCATTGATCAAACTTTCCCCACTAATTAAATGCATCAATTTATCAGGGATATGCGCTTTCTTAGCGATTGATTGCACCGCGATGGGATCAGTTGGCGACAGAACTGCAACCAACGTAAACGCTGTAGCCCACGGTAATGTCGGGATGAGCCACTTAACAAAGACTCCACCGACCAAGGTTGAAATCACAACCAGAACAATCGCATTTCCTAAAATAGGACCTTTTAATTTCCACAACTCTCGTTTCGGGAAATTATTCCCATCGTTAAACAGAATTGGCGCAATAAATGCTAACAAAAACCACTCGGTATCAACGTAAATTTTAACGTGCATAAACAATGCAGCCAAAATACCCGCAGCAATTTGTAACAAACTGGGCGGAATCGACACAAAGTAGTGACTTACAATATTGGCAATAATTAAGAGTGAAAGAATCAAAATAATTGATTCAAGTATTTCCACAGACAACACCTACCTATTAATTTTAATGAAGGTTGACTGTCTACAGGGATGAGAATATTAACCTGCTATGCGGACCGATTCGAGCCACATTGCGGTCTCGAATCTCGGTTTGAAGCCTTACCAAAGTTCGGTAAGTCTCCAAACTCGCCCGGTGGTGTAAGAGCTAAAGCTCTAACGCCACACCCACAGCTGGTTAATATTCTCATCCCTTCCGACTAATTTGCTTTTTAAATAATAAATAAAACAAATAACTATCACAACATTTTGTAAAGTTAATGAAGTTATACCAACCTTAGTTTCTCTTAGTTCAAAATCAATCTAAATACCGTCTCCGGTTGTCAGTAATGCAGTCCGATGTGTAATCCAAGGTACCATGATTCAACAGATTACATTACTGACAACCGGAAATTAAGATACTTGATTAAAAATTATGTTTTTAAATCTTGTAGCTGGTTACTTAACACATGGCGCTAGTTGATAATCTATTAAAAATACTTCATAGCCTAAAGTTACTTGAATAATTTGACGTTCAATTATTACCAATCAATTAGTCGGAAGAGCTGGGAAATATTTGTGTGCCGTGGAAGTGGTATAAGTACGGGAAGTTTTTCCCGTACTTATACCACCGGACGTGTTTGGAGACTTGACGAACCATGCCAAGGCTTCAAACCGAGGTTCGAGACCGCACTTTGGCTCGGACCGTTCCGCACAGCTTGAGAATATTTCCCAGCTCTGGAGGCGGCATGTTTAACTAGCACCACATGTTATTTATCAATGCAACAAAGGTGATAAATACTCAGATTAAGAAAATGACCAGATTATTAATTAGTCTGATCACAACAAATTCATTCAAAAAAAACGTTACCTAAATCGGAGGTCGAAAGTGATTTTTACTTTTTATCCTCACCGATAATACGGACTTCTGTTTTTAGCTCGACATCAAATTTCTCTTTAACAGTCTTTTGGATTAAATGAATCAAATTCAAATAATCGGTTGCTGTTGCGTGCTTGATGTTGACGATAAAGCCGGCATGTTTCATGGAATCTTGTGCCCCACCGACTATCTTGCCTTGAAGTCCAGCTTTAATAATCAAAGGACCGGTAAAATGACCCTTTGGACGTTTGAAGACACTACCACATGAAGGATATTCCAATGGTTGCTTGGAACGTCTCAACTCGTTTAGTCGATCCATCTCTTCTTGAATAGCATCTTTATTACCACGCTTTAAGGCGAACGTAGCGCTTATAACGATACCACCGTTATCCTGAACGATACTGTGACGGTAACCGAATTGCATATCTTCATGCGTTAACGTTGTAATTCGACCATCTGGCATCAAAACTTCAGCTGATTCAAAGACATCAGTGATTTCACCACCATAAGCACCGGCATTCATGAAGACTGCACCACCGACACTTCCGGGAATTCCAGCGGCAAATTCGATACCAGTTAAACCGGCTTTTTGAGCCGCAATTGTTGTATTAATGATTGTAGCGCCCGCTTCGGCTGTAACGCTGGTTTCAGAAACTTTGATTTCATGGAAATTAGGCAAAATTATTACAATACCCCTGATTCCACCATCTTTAATAATCAAGTTACTGGCATTACCGATTACCGTGATAGCAACTTTGTTAACTCTTGCTGTATCAACGATTTCGACTAATTCGTCACGTGTTTTAGGAAAGGCCAAAACATCAGCGGGACCACCGGTTTTGGTAAAGGTATATTTACTCAAAGGTTCATTTAATTTAAATTCAATATTTGGTAATTTTTCAACTGGAAAATTCAACATTCATCATCCTTTTACTACTAAGACTTACTGTATAATTTTATCACATAGTTAGAAACATAACGAACTAACAAGCCTAACAATAATGCTATAATATTTGCGAGGTGATTTTATGAAACTTATATCTTGGAACGTCAATGGTTTACGTGCCGTGGTTAAAAAAGATTTTGCTGAAATATTCAAAGAATTGGATGCCGATGTCTTTAGTATTCAAGAGACTAAGCTTCAAGAAGGCCAAATTGATCTTGAATTAGCTGGCTATCACCAATATTTCTTCTACGCTCAGAAAAAAGGTTACTCGGGAACTGCTGTTTTCACTAAACAGGAGCCTATCAGTTTCAAACAAGGACTCGATATTGAGGAGTTTGATGATGAAGGTCGTACGATTACACTCGAATTCCCTGACTTTTACTTAATTAACAGTTACACTCCAAACTCACAACCGAAATTAAAACGAATCGATTATCGTATGCGTTATGACGATGCTTTAAGAGCATATATGTTAAAATTATCAGCCGATAAACCTGTTGTTCTCTGTGGTGATTTAAACGTTGCTCACGAAGAGATTGACTTGAAGAACCCCAAGAGTAATCACAAGAACCCAGGATTCTCTGATCAAGAACGCAACAAGTTTACGGAATTATTAGACAGTGGCTTCATTGATAGTTTCCGGTCACTACATCCTGACGAAGCTAAATATTCATGGTGGAGTTATCGTTTCAATGCTCGCAAGAATAATGCGGGTTGGCGTATTGACTACTTTGTTGTTTCTCAAAATGGCAAAGATTTAATTAGTAACGCCGATATACTTAACGACGTTTACGGATCAGACCACTGTCCAATTGAATTAGATTTAGATATCAAAGGAGAATAATTAATGAATTTTGTTTCTATGGATTTTGAAACTGCCAATGGTAGTCGTAGCAGTGCCTGTTCACTTGCTTTGGTTTTAGTACGTGACAGTCAAATTGTCGACAGCTTTTACACATTAATCAATCCTCGTGAATACTTCAGTCCTCGCAATATCCAAATTCACCATATTCGACCTGAAGATGTAGCGGACGCTCCAACATTTGACCAAGTCTGGAACCATATCAGCCCCCTATTTGATAACAGTCACTTAGTTGCCGCTCATAACGCTAGTTTTGATAACAGTGTTTTAAAAAATACCCTCTCAAATTACAACATTATGGTTCCTAAGTATCAGACAATCGACACTTTACGTACAAGTCGCAAGTTTTATCCACAGTTTCCTAATCACAAATTGAATACCGTTTCCGATGCACTCAATATTGATTTGAAGAATCATCACAATGCCTTAGCAGATAGCGTGGCCTGTGCAGAAATTCTTTTGAAGACTGAGCAACAATTTGGAATCGAACAAATAAAAAAAATGGTTAAAATTACAGGCTAATACCCAAATAAATAGGAGTTATACCACACTTGATTATTCTCAAGTATGATATAACTCCTATTTTTGTACAGTTAACTATTTAAAATTCAAATTAGTCGGAAGAAATGAGAATATTTACCCGCTGTGGGTGTGGCGTTATAGCTTTAGCTATTACACCACCGGGCGCGTTTGGAGATTTGCCGAACTTTGGCAAGTCTTCAAACCGAGATTCGAGACCGCACTTTGGCTCGGATCGGTCCGCATAGCGGGTAAAATATTCTCATTTCTGGAGACGGCTACAGTTAAACCATCTTTTTCATTACTAATGTTTTTTCAGTTTCAGACTCAGTTGTAAAACCATATTTTTGATAGATATAGATAGCAACTGGGTTATTTTTGTATACTTCTAGAAAAATTTCTTTCAGTGGTGATTCAGAGGCCCAATCGAGTGCATCTTCTAATAGAAACGAAGCGATACCGTTATTCCAAAATCCCTTATCAACAACGACACCAAATTCAGCTTTTTCCTCATCAGAATTTTCCAAACGACAATAACCAACGATTTGACCATCAAAATCAGCCACAATCAATTCATCATGGTCAGAATGATAAATGGCATCCAACGCAATTTCTTCATCAGCAACTGTGACATCTTTCATATCATCATACGAAATAAAATCACTCTGTTGACTGGCTTTTTTTAAGAAATCTAGCAGACTCTGAGCATCATTTGGAATTGCTTCACGTAATTTTAATTGTTCACTCATACCAAGTCACCGAAACCACGGTCATTAAATGTTTCACCATGCAATTTAAAAACAACTTCCCGATCAGTATCAGACAGACGTTTGATATTGATTGAAATATGTTCGTCAGGAATCTCATCCTTAATAAATTGTGGCCATTCAACAATGGTAATACCGTCGCCATCAAAGTATTCGTCAAAACCTAAATCTTCATCTGGACTGCTTTCCAAACGGTAGGCATCCATGTGATAAAGTGGCACACGACCATCTTTATATTCTCGAATCAATGTGAAAGTTGGACTCTTAACGTTACGCTTGATTCCCAATCCGCGGGCCAAACCACGAGTTAGAGTAGTTTTACCAACACCAAGGTCACCATTCAAAACGACAACATCCCCCGCTTGTAACAAATGGGAAACCTTCTCGCCTAATTTTTCTGTATCCTCATATGAATGAGTTGTTAATTGATATTCAAGCATACTTTCTCCTTAAAGTGCTAAAGCGGCTGTTAAAATAGCTGACTTGTAGACGTCCTCTTCGTTACAACCACGTGATAAGTCAGAAATTGGCTTAGCAAGTCCTTGCAAGATAGGTCCGATAGCTTCAAAGCCACCAAATCTTTGAGCAATCTTGTAGCCAATATTAGCTGATTGTAGTTCTGGGAAAACAAAGACATTAGCGTGACCAGCAACTTTTGAACCGGGAGCCTTTTGGGCACCAACACTTGGGACAAAAGCGGCATCAAATTGTAACTCACCATCTAATGGCAAGTCTGGAGCTAATTTGTGGGCAATTTCTGTTGCTTCAGCTACTTTAGTAACGTCATCACTTTTGGCACTACCTTTGGTTGAAAAACTAAGCATAGCAACTTTAGGGTCAATATCAAACAATTTAGCATCGTGAGCTGTTTGAACGGCAATTTCAGCTAATTCTTGAGCATTAGGGTTGATGTTGATAGCACAATCAGCAAACATGTAACGTTCGTCACCCTTTTGCATGATAAATGAACCACTAATCCTTGAGTTACCTGGAGCAGTCTTAACGATTTGTAGTGCCGGACGAACTGTATCACCAGTTGAGTGGATTGCACCAGAAACCATTCCGTCAGCTTTATCCATATAAACGAGCATTGTTCCGAAGTAATTGTTGTCTAATAACATTGTTTCAGCTTGTTCTTTAGTATTCTTACCCTTGCGACGTTCCACGAATTTTTCAACCATTGTTTCAAAATCAGCGTATTTCTTAGGATCAATGATTTCAACACCAGTGATATCAAATGATTTTTCAGCAGCAATCTTTTCAATTTCAGCTTGATTACCAATTAAAATAGGTTTCAAAATATTTTCTTTAACTAATCGAGTTGCGGCACCTAGAATTCTAGGTTCTTCACCTTCTGGGAAAACAATTGTTAAATTCTTTCCGTCAATTTTACTCTTTAGGCTGTCAAATAAATCCATTACTTTTCCTCCGTTTCATCGGCACTTTCAGGTAATTGCCAATTAATTTCTTCTTCATTATAGTTTAAAAGAGCTTGATTTGCTTTAGAAAATGGCTTGGAACCAAAGAAGCCATAGCGAGCAGCAAATGGACTGGGGTGTGTTGATGAGATAACAGTGTTCTTAGTTTCATCAATCAAAGGAATTTTGCTCTTAGCCGCATTGCCCCATAATAGGAAGACAACTCCACCACGCTCTGATAAAGCATGAATCGCATAGTCAGTTAGTTCTTCCCAGCCTTGACCCTTGTGAGAGTTAGCCTGTCCACGTCTAACCGTTAAAACCGAGTTCAACAATAGAACACCTTGTTTAGCCCAAGACTTCAAATAACCGTGATTAACTGGAGTACAACCAAGGTCATCTTGCAACTCTTTGTAAATATTGCGCAATGATGGTGGAATCGTTATTCCCGGTGCGACCGCAAAACTGCAACCGATAGCTTGATTTGGTTCATGATATGGATCTTGTCCTAAAATAACAACCTTAGTTTCTGAAAAAGGTGTCCAGTCAAAGGCTTGATAAATTTTATGCATTTCCGGATAAATAGTCTGTGTATTGTACTCGTTTACAAGAAATTCGCGCAATTTCTCATAATACGGTTTGTCAAATTCACTATTTAAAACTTCTTGCCAATCATTTTTTATTAAGTTTTTCAAATTTACACCTACCTGTTTTGATATAAAACTACGTAAAATATGGTAACATTCACTTATAGCATAACGCATTCGGAGGAAACTTTATGATTAAATTAATCGCATCCGATATGGATGGTACATTACTAAATGAGAAGATGGAGGTGTCCAGCCGTAATATCCAAGCAATCAAAGACGCTGAAAAGAATGGCATCGAATTTCTAATTGCGACTGGACGTGGATTGAGTGAAGCCAAACCATTTTTGAAAAATCATGTTCATCCTGGTTTCATCACTTTAAACGGGGCTGAAGTCTTTGACCCCAAGGAAAAACTAATTTCAAGTAATCCTCTTTCTCGAGAGGCACAAAAGAAAGTCGTCGCATTATTCAACAAATATAACGTCTACTTTGAAGTCATTACTGACAAAGGTATCTTTTCAAACGACCGTGAAGCCAGAGTTACCAACCTAGCTAACTTGTTGATGAAGTTGAACCCCGGTACTTCCTTCAAACAGGCCCTCAAGGATACGCAAGAACGTGTCAAAATGATGCCAATGAATTTTGTCGACAATTACGATGATGTTCTTAACAACGATTCATATCAAATCATGAAGTTAATTGGTTTCAATGAGCACGAACATCGTATTTTAGCACCACTAAAGAAAGAAATTACGAAAACAATCAAGGATGCTGTTCCAACATCTTCTTCACCTAACAACGTAGAAGTTAATAGTATCGACGCTCAAAAAGGAATTGCCCTTTTACAATACGCCGATAACAAGAATATTTTACCAGAAGAAATCATGGCTATTGGAGACAATTTAAACGACTACTCAATGATCAAGAGTGCTGGAGTCGGTGTCGCTATGGCCAATGCCATCCCTGCAATCAAAGAAATTGCTCAAATACAAACTGATAGCAATATCAACGATGGCGTTGCCCAAATAATTGAGCAGACCATCGCGGATAATCAGACCCAAGGTTAATTAATGGAACTTTATATTCGAAAAGCAGATTTGGCAGTTGGTAATATTCTTGTCGTTGCAAATCAGAATAAGGAAACAACTTTTATTGCCTCGCGTGATAAAGATAATCCATTTCTGATTAAATTATACAATCGCTTAAATACGTTAATTGGTGAAATAAAACTTAAAAATAATTTTTTGAAAATTTATTCAATCGAGATCAACGGCGAAGAAAAAGCCACTATCAATGCTGTGCCAGTGATCGACCTAAAATATGTTTATCTCAGCCAAGCCAATTGGAACGTCGTCGGTAACCTAGTCGCTTCCAAATATCACGTCACTAAGGCCGGCAAAGAGATTCTCAGAGTGCAGCCGACAATTCTAAGTCAAGGACATCCCGGATTGGAACTTTCATTTGAAAGCTTAGATGACAGTCCGATGGGCACTCTCTTAGCAATCTTTTTGGATAAATATATCAAGTTACCTATATTAGCTCCAAAAGCCGATTTAGATAATTTAGGCATGAAGTCAAAAATGTCTTATTTGAATAATTTTAAGAACAAATATGAATAGTAGTTCCGCCTCCGGTTGTCAGAAAAAATAGTCCTGCTATGGGGACCGGTCCGAGCCAAAGTACGGTCTCGAACCTCGATTTGAAGCCTCGCAAAAACCGCGAGTCTCCAAACTCGTCCCGTGGTGTAATGGCTAAAGCCATAACGCCACCTCCATTGCTGGACTATTTTTCTGACAACCTCCGGCTAGTTGAAACTGTCTAAATCATTTATAAAAAATTTAAAAATCTACATAAAAACCACTATTAAGATATAAAAATCTTAATAGTGGTTTTTTTATTTAATTACATCAACAAAGTTCAGAAACAAAACAATCATAATAAATCTCTGTCATTAATTGCCAATCATTGAGCTTCATCCATTCATTGCCCTTGTGTGCAATTCCTTTTTGACCTGGAAAAGAAGGCCCAAAGGCAACTATATTCGGCATTGCTCTGGCATACGTTACTCCAGTTGTTGTCACTGGCGTTCCATCTAATCCTGTATCTTCCTCATAAATTTTAGAGAAATGTTTAATAAAATCCGATTCTTTATCTCTTACTATTGATGGAAATCTACGATTTATTGTTAACGCCATTGAATCGGTTAACTGCGACTCTAACTGCGCCAATAAAACATGTTCTGATACTGTGATTGGATAGCGCATTGAAATTCCTAATTGAATTTCTTCTTCAGTTAGATTAATTGAATAAAACGAAAGTTGCAGTTCTCCTGATTCAGTATCCTGATAATTTAACCCTAAATTCTTACCATTAGTTTGATTACCTATTTTCTGACTTACCCATCTGAAGAAATTTCCAGTCTGTCCGTTGAGTGACTCACAATGCTCGACTAATTTTGGTAATACATTATCTGCCAAATCCGGTGCATTGCTTGGCGACTTACTACCTTTAAAGCTTGTTTTAATACCATCCACTGTAATCGACGCTTGATCTGGCAAAAAGCTGTGGTTGAATTCTCCATCCAGTTCATCAATTTGCTTTAATGAATCATCAGTAATCATTTTATTAATCGTTAAATCAACTAGACCACGTTCACCATACACAATCGGAAATTTACAGTCGGGAGTAATTCCGGCGTACGGAGGCTTTTCAACTTTCAAATACTTGGGAATATCTCTACTACCGCTCTCTTCATCAGTCCCAAACATTATTCTGATTCTTTTTTTAAGAACAATATTTTGTTTCTTAATTAAATAAAGGGCAAAAAGTGTCGACATTATTGGCCCTTTATTATCTAAAACTCCTCGTCCATACATGTATCCTTCTTCAAAAGTCACATCGAATGGATCATATCGCCAATCGTTGACCACATCTACAACATCCAAATGTCCCAAAACTCCAAAACACTCACTACATTCTTTATCAGTTGGACCATATTCCGCCCAACCAACACAGTTATCAACCTGACCTGTTCTAAAGCCAAGTCGCTTGGACAATTTCAACATAAATTCCAATGCTCTTTTCGGACCAATTCCAAAAGGAGCCCCATATGTTTCATTTCCACAAACACTTGGTATCGAGACAAGTTGTTGGAGATAATCTAAAAATTCATTTTTAGACGCTGAAAATAATGTATCAAAATCCTTTCTAACGGTCTTCAATTTATTACTCCTTTGATGTTTTTACATACTTATCAACTTTCCTCTGAAATATATTGCTTATCCAATGATTTTACAAAAGGATAATAGATTAACATTCCCAATATTATTTCAACCAGTTGTAGCACTGATCCCAACCAACTACCTGTAGATAACCACCCTGAAATTATTGGTGGCGTTGTCCATGGCAACATGACACCTGTTGTATAAGGAACCCAATTGAGACTGAATACTAAACCAGAGATTATTGTGTTCACCACTGGAACAATCACAAATGGAATTGCGATTCTTAGATTAAATATCACCGGAATACCAAAAACAACTGGTTCATTTATTCCGAAAATACCTGGTACCAAAGCAATTTTTCCCAGATCTTTTAGTCTTTTAGATTTACTGATGAAAACTACGACTATCAAAAGTGAAAGCGTACTGCCCCCACCACCATAAGTCGTAAAAATATCAATAAATTGTTGGGTATAAATATGTGGAATCTTATCCCCAGCTTGAAAAGCGCTCAAATTATCTTGCGTCAAAGAAAACATGATTGGGGACCAAAAACTATTGGTGATAGTCGGTCCATTTATTCCAAATACCCACAAAAATGAAGCTATGAAATTATAAAGTACTACCGAAATCAAAGAATTTCCTAGACTTTTCAGCGGCATTTGGATAAATATAAATATCAAATTATGGACTGACTCAATTCCTGTTAGTCCCAAAACAGTCTTAACAATCACAAAAATTAAAATTACAAAACCAACTGGTAACAGTTCTGTCAATGAATTTGCTACAGCCGGAGGAATTGAATCTGGCAATTTAACAGACCATTTCTTATTAATGCTAAATCTATACAATTCAACACTGATTATTCCAACTAAAACGCCAATGAATATTCCATTTGGTCCAAAATAAGCCGTTGATACATCGGCACCTATCTGATTTGACATTGGAATCAGGATTAGAAAAGATATTAATCCGACCATGCACGGTGTAATGCCTTTCAATCCTCGATTATTTCCATAGGTATTTGCCATCACAGCGCAAACCAATAATCCAACAAAATTGAATACTCCTACAAATGATGAAGAAAGTGTTTCAATCAAGTTGTTTCCCAAAATACTTTGCCAGAAACTTACCCAACCAGGTATTGGAAAATTTCCAATCAATATAAATAAGGAAATAATCATTATCAAAGGTGTTAAGGCCGATAACGCTTCACGCATAGATTTTAAAACTACGTTATTTGTAATTTTAGTGGAAATAGGGATTAAGTTTTTCTCAGCTTGTTCTTGCATATTCCCCACCGTTTCCTAATCTATTGGAGCCTTTATTCTTTTAGAATAAGCATCTAACCACTCTTGAGTAATAGGTTCAATCTTTGTCTGATCATTAGCAGCTGGATGTGCGATAAAGATAGCAGGTTCCCCCGCTTCAGTTCCGACTGCAAATGTAAATTCAACGTTGGTCGCAACACCCCAGTTTCCATTCTTATCTAAAGCCACTAGTGAAAATTCACCAATTTTGCCATAGCGTTCTTTTAGTTTTTTAGTGAATGAATAAACTGCCTTATCACATGCAGCCTGTGGGGTCATTCCAGTACCCATCAAACGTACGATTTCGTAACAAAGACATCCCTTCATGATATCTTCACCTAATCCAGTTGCGGCAGCTCCACCTATTTCACTGTCTACATAAAAGCCATCACCAACAAGTGCGGTATCCCCAGTTCTTCCGGGCTTTTTCATAAATAATCCCGATGTAGAAGTCCCGACAGAAAGTGAACCGGAAGCATCCAAACTAACCATTCCTACAGTATCATGACCGTCATATGGAGAAAGATTCTTCTCAACTATTTCTTTACGACGCTTTTCCCAAATCTTATGTGCTCGTTCTGTCAGCATATTCTTCCGTTCAAAATTATTGAGCGTGGCATATTGAGAGGCACCCGCACCAACTAGAACACTATTGTAATGCTCATGGCTCAAACTTCTAGCTACCGAAATAGGATTCTTTACGTCACTGATTCCCATAACAGCGCCAACTTCAAAAGTATCTCCGTTCATAAATCCAGCATCCATTTCAACTAGACCATTAGCATTTGGCAAGCCACCATATCCAACTGACTTAAAGAAAGGATAGTCTTCTACTTCCTTAATAGCTGTCTCCACTGCATCAGCGCTCTTACCATTTTGACTTAACAGATCCATACCTTTACATAATCCTTCATAGGCCATTCTCCAAGTTCCAATCATTGCATACGTCATACAGAACACATCCCTTTACAAAAAATTATTATAATTAGTTTTTGACTTCAAAGAGGCATCCAATTGGACGCCTCTTTAATTATTTAATTATGATTCCATATCCTTTACGGCTTTTAAATTATCGATTGAATCCATTGGAATTCTTCCCAATCCATCCAAACCGACATTTAGTAAGTAATTGATACCTAGATCATTCAAATGCTTCTTGTACTTGTAAATATCTTCCGGTTTCTTCCAATTTTGATCATGATATGAAAAGCCCCATGAATCGTTCATTGTACCGGCAGTTTCGTATAGTCCATTTGGCGAAGGCTTTAGTCCGTCAACCGCATTGTAATCAACTTTTTCATCGCTTGTTTCCACTTCAGTTGTATCTGGAATTTCATTATCACCTAATGAAACGTAATCATATTCTCCATTACCTAAACGCGAATTAATTAAACAATCTGGTTGAAGTTTTTTAACTGTGTCGTAAATTTTCTTACTTTGTTCTTCAGTTAAAGTCATAGGAACATCAAACCAAGCGGTTGCAATGTCACCGTAGTTAGTCATCAACTCTTCGATTTGAGGCATGATTTTATTTTCAAAGCAGATGTTATAGTCTTTTTCACCAGTAAAGTCCCAACTGTTATCCCAAGTTGTACCGGCAGTTTCAATATCATTTGATAAATACCCACCACCGTTAAAGTCGTGCCAATCAAGATCTTGCGAATAATAAATGCCAAACTTCAATCCAGCTTTTTTACAAGCGTCGGATAATTCCTTAATAATGTCACGATGGAATGGTGTTGAATCAAAAATATTATATTTATCAACTTCTGATTTATACATTGCAAAACCATCATGATGCTTTGTTGTAACAACTAAATATTTCATACCAACATCTTTAGCCAAATTAACAATCTTATCAGCGTCGAAATAAATGGGATTAAAAGCATCGGTCAATTTCTCATATTCAGCATTTGGAATCTGTAGTTTTGATTGAATCCATTCAGCATAATTACTTGATGACTTGCCATCATACTCACCTGCTAGTAATGAATATAATCCCCAATGAATCATCATGCCGTATTTTGCTTCTTTAAACCATTTCATATTTTCATTCATTATTTACATCCTCCAACTAATCTTAGTAATAATTCGTAATTTTATAATGTAAGACGATCTCTTTTAACTGTGTATACATCGTAAAGAGCTAGGGCGATATAGAACAAACCTGAAACTAGAATAATAAACTGTGGAGTTGCATTTCCAAAGACTGATGAAATCAATTGGAACGCATATGGTGCAGTTAAGAAACCAATGTTGATTCCGATAATAATAATTGATGTTGTTAAATTCATTGAATTTTCTGGAGAATAATCAACCATTCTAGCTGTTAAAGCTGGGTTGATAATACCATTACTGAATCCACAGATAAGAATTAAAACAAGCAATACTGGGATTGAAGTTGAAAGTGTTAAGGCAACCATAGCTACGGCTGTAATTGCTTCAAATAAAACAACTGTCCACTTACCAAAGATCTTAGAAATCTTGTCAAAAAGTAATCCTGAGAAAATTGAGCATAGTGTTAAGAAACCAAAGATATAAGTTGCTGTTGCAGCTGTACCAATTTTGTTATCTACCACGTAGTTCGCAAACTTCAATGAAATAGCACTATAGAACATGCACATGAATAAGAATATTGCAGCTAATTTAATAACTTTTAGGTTTGTCGATGGCTTTACATTTGATGTCTTTTCAACAACTTCTGTCTCACCATTTTCATCAGTGATGGCCTCAAAGTTATCCAATTCCTTGGGAACAAAAAACATGATTAAAATAATAGGAATCAATAGGAAGAAAAATACTAAATATGTTGTATTCCAACTAATCTTGATCAAGAAACCCGCAATGAATAACATTATCGAGTCACCGATGGCACCAATAGCATTACGATAGCCTAACAGCTTGTGACACTTCTCTTTAGAAAAAGTATCGGTGATATATGAAACACTCAATGGAGTGAAGATACCACAACCTACCCCGAACATTGCTCGAGATAATAAAATTGTGAAATAATTGGCCCAAAATGCCGGTATTACCCCGGTTATCAGAGCAATGGTCAAACCTAATAGAACTGTATACTTTTTACCAATAACATTACCGATAGCACCACTAATTACTGTACCTAGCAGTACACCACCGGTGGGGATAACAACCAATAACTCAATATTAGAACTTGAAACATTTGAAAAATACTTCTGCATTAATGGAATGGTACCTGATATAGCGTTACTAACTGACATTAAAAACGAAATAGATAAAATACCTAGGGTTATTTTCTTAGATGTTTCTACATTTTTTCTATCCAAACTACTTTGCATTTTTCCCTCTCCTTGTTCATAAAATATATTTTTTTTACGCGTGATGATAGCTGATAACCTATTACAAACATTTCATAGTCCAAAATTGATCAAGTACTTTTACCTTCAACTAATAACGATTAATTAGTCGGAAGAGCTGGGAAATATTTGTGTGCCGTGGTAGTGGTATAAGAATGGGAGATTTATCCCGTTCTTATACCACCGGGCGTGTTTGGAGCCTTGACGGACTGTGTCAAGGCTTCAAAACAACCTAAGATTAGTTCTGAGGGAAGATCAATTTCTTCTCTTAGAACTTTTTTTGTACACTGGAGACAAAGCTAAGATCGTGCATGAACCTCGGGACTTCGAGTCCGTATTAAAAAATGATCTCCGTTATCTTCATTTCTTTAATCAGGTTTTAGGTTGTGGGACTTCGAGTTCGTGTTTAGGAAATGAGATTCGAAATGTTGATACGGATAGCTTTAGAAAGGAAAAATATGTCAGATATAATTGCTTTAGATGTGTCCAAAGGACACAGTTATTGTGTGCATTACAGCGATGGTAACTGCGTGAAAGAATTTGATTTTGAACATAATAAACTAGGTTTCGCCAAACTAAGCGAAACCGTTAAACGTGCTAATAATCCAACTTTTTATTTTGAGGCTACGGGTATATACTCTCGCCCCATAGAAAGATTTTGCAGGGATAATAAGATACCCTATGCTTTGTTAAATCCTCTTGAATTACACCTCAAGACAGAGAATTTGCGTCGTGTTAAAACCGATAATAAAGATGCGCATAAGATAGCTCTTAGCGCCTATGATAATAGTTATCGGTTGATGGCATTTCAAAATCCTAAATATCTAGATCTTAGAGAATGGTGTAGATTTTACGAGAGAGTCGAAGACTCTCGTAAATTCAATAAAGTTGAATTACATAACGAGTTACAACAGACGTTTCCAGAAATGGAACAACTGTTTACTAATAAGACATCTATTCTATCTTTAAATTTGGTTAGTCTTTTTCCGCATCCTGATTTAGTGTCTGGTATTTCTAGGACAAAATTAAAGAATATTTTGATGAGTAAGACCGATAAAAAAATCTCCAGTGATAAAGCACTGGAGTATGCTGAAAAGTTAATAGTCTTTGCTAAGAATAGCTCTCCAGCAGTACGTGTAGATAATGTTCAAGTGCAAGAAGTTAAATATTATGCACGTAAATTAAAAGACCTCACTATTGAAAAAAGAAAACTTAGAAAACAAATGATTCAACTCGGAAAAACATTACCCGAATTTGAAATTATTGCTTCAATGCCAGGCATTGGTGAATTAACAGCTGCCATGTTACTGGGTGAAATCGGAGATTTCGCCAGATTTGATACTTCTAATCAATTGAATGCTTACGTTGGGATTGACCTTATTAGGTACCAATCTGGTCAGTATCTCAGAAAAGATCACATAAATAAACGTGGAAATCCCAAAGCAAGAGAGATTCTATTCCTCACTGTCAGAAATATGATAAAGCAACAAGCAGCTGCACCTAATCACATCGTGGACTATTACTACAAACTAAAAAGGCAACCCGTCCCTAAAAGGGACAAGGTTGCCACAGTGGCTTGCATGAACAAGACACTGAAATGTCTGTTCTCCATGATTAGAAACAAGACTAAATATGCTTATGCATATACGGACTCAAGGTCCATAGAGACACTCTAGTATCTCTATTCCAAATACTAACTCTTACCTTCATAATTTTAAAGTCATAAGTTATGAAGTACTGTTTAGAATACTCTCATTTTCCTGATTCTCACTTGACTAATCGTAGGAACCGAGGTTCGAGACCGCATTTTGGCTCGGGCCGGTCCGCACAGCTTGTGAATATTTTCCAGCTCTGGAGACGGCATATTTAACTCTCACCATGCGTATTTTCTATCTAATTTAATGAATATCCCTTATAAATCCTGCTTTATTAAAAGTCGTCTAGCAACAACCCCCTTCAAGTTATTTAAAACGACTATTTAACTTGGCCGTAATCCTCAAACTTCTTAGCCATTAATTCCATTTCTTCATCAGGAAGAACAACTGGTGTACCAATACTTCTGGCAATGCAATAAATCTTTGCACAATATTCAATTTCCTCAATAACGTTAAAAGCATTGGCAATATTATAAGAACCTGCTAACAATCCATGATTAGCTAGGATCACAGCTTTACGATCTTTCATTGCTTCAAATGAATTATCCGCTAACTCTTTACTGCCATATGTTGCGTATTCTGCAACTCGCACATCTTTACCAGCAACGGCAATCATATAGTGCGATGCAGGCAATGGTGAATGTAAAACTGATAGAACTGTGGCATATGTTGTATGAGCATGAATAATTGCATCCATATCGGTTCGTTCTTGATATTCTTTCAAATGCATCTGCCATTCACTGGAAGGAACTGTGTCACCATCGATAACATTTCCATCAATATCTAAAATCACAATGTCCGATTTTTTTATCTTATTGAAATCTATTCCTGAAGGTGTAATCGCAATTTGACCATTTTTACGATCGTAGATACTTAGGTTTCCACCAGTACCTTTAGTTAACTCAGTTTCAACTAATTTTTTGCCGTACTCAATTAATTGCTCGCGTTCCTTTTCCATTAACATTGTTGTCATTCCTCACTAACTAGTTTTTGTAAAATGGTCCTAATTTTTCACATGCTTCAAAATCGGCAGCCTCTAAATTCTTTGTTCCAAAGCCATCAAACATACTTGGTCGGAAAATCTTTTCACTTGGAACATTATGTAAAACAACTGGGATTCTCAACATGCTTGCCATTGTTATCAAATCTGCACCGATATGTCCTTGAACAAACGCACAGTGATTAGAACCCCAATGATTCATAACATCATAAGTTGTTTCAAATCCTGCCATACCTAAATTTGGTGCAAACCAAGTTGTTGGCCAAGTTCTGTCTGTTCGTTCATCTAAAATTTTGTGAACATCATCATCCAAAACAACCGTGTAACCTTCCGCAATTTGTAAAGATGGCCCAACGCCACGAACCAAGTTCATTCTGATCAATGTTACTGGTAACTCTGCTGCTGTCTTGAAATGCGATGAAAAACCACCGCCACGGAAATACTCATAATTTGCTCGACACCAGTCAGTTTCAGCCAAACAAGCTTCTTGATCCGCTTGGGTCATATTCCAAAATTCTTTCATACTTCTGTTACCTTGTTCATCCCTAGCAGCTGCTGTTCCATCCAACGCTGAAGCGCCCGAATTAATTAAATGTAGAAAACCATTCTTGGCTTTTCCAGTTGGTTTCTTGCCGGTAACTCTCTCGACAGCTTCTGGACTCCAGTAAGTTCTAACGTCTGAGAAAATTGGAGCTTTATTGGTTAAAAGTGTTCCTAAAAGCATCGATACACCGTTTAAAGTGTCATTCTCCGTGGCAAAAGCTGTTACTGGACGGGTACCGTTCCAATCAAAAGTTGAAGCCATAATTGCTTCAGTGAAATCTCCATTTGGCAACCAATCTGTCCACTGACGTTGACCTTGGAATCCACCAGCTATGGCATTATGACCGTGGGATTCTTCTTCCCAGCCAATATCAGCTAATCTTTTATTTCCGAATAAAATATCTCGAATAATAATTGCTTGTTTAGCAATAAACTCCCAATCCTTGTCAGCTGGTACTACTTTTGATTTGGTAATGACTTCTGGAAAATCTTTGCCCTTGTTAATATCTAAGCCTTCACGACAATTGTCTTTGATCCATCTAAGAGCTGTTTCATATTCTTCAGGATCATAGATACCTAAAGTTATCCGACGAAGAATTTCGGTCATATCGACAAATTCAACCGGCATACCGAGATAATCTTTAAAGAAATTACTATCCACCTGTGAACCAGCGATTCCCATTGAAGAAGCACCAATATTCACATATGATTTGCCTTTCATCTGACCAATAGCAATGGCGCCTTTAGCAAAAGTAAGAATTTTCTCTTTGACATCTTCAGGAATAGAATTGTCATCCAAGTCTTGGACATCATGTCCATATATCTTAAATGCTGGATAACCTTTTTGAGCATATCCACTCATGGCAGCTGCCAAGTAAACTGCTCCTGGTCTTTCCGTTCCATTGAATCCCCAGATTGCCTTGATTGTATTAGGTTCCAAATCCATTGTTTCGGTACCATAGCACCAACTTGGCGTAACCGATAATGTTGCAATGATGTTATGTCCCATAAATTCTTCCTGAACAATACCCGCATCACCACGGCCACCAATTGTTCTACTAGCCAAAACACATTGAACTGGCGTACCATCGGCATATCTTAATGTATTTTCAATCAATGCTTTAGCTGCTTCAGCCATATCCATTGTTTTTTCTTCTAAAGATTCTCTAACTCCACCTTGACGACCATCAATCGTTGGTCTGATACCAATCTTTGGATATGAATTCATGAATTTATTCCTCCATCAATTTACTTTTTAAAGGTTCAAATCTTTTTATTTCAACCGAATTAGCAACAATTTTTCGTGCTTCCGAAACATCCTCAATCTCACCCAATGAAATTAATTGCATAAGAACATTTCCTAACGCTGTTGCCTCAGCTGGTCCAGCCAAGACATCCTTTTGGGTTACATTGGCAATTAGCTGACAGAAATAATTAGATTTAGAACCGCCACCTACTACGTGAATATCTTGATATGACTCTCCAGTAGCGTCTTCAATTTCTTTAATAGTTTCGTTATATTTCTTAGCTAAACTTTCATATGCACATTTGAAGAATTCACCTAATTTTTGGGGAATCTTCTGACCACTTTCAGAAGCATATTTACTAATTCGTTCACGCATATCACCAGGTTCATTGAATAAATCATCATCAGTATCAATCAAGCATGTTTCAACAGTAGTGTTCTCAACAATTTTGGTAATCTCTTCATATGAAAGTTCAATTCCATCTTCGTGATAATTGCGTTTCAGTTCCTGAACAATCCACAAACCAGTACAATTCTTCAAAAACTCGGTTGTCTTATTGAACCCACTCTCATTCGTCAAATTATATTCAAGCGCTTTTTTGTTCAATATCGGGTGATCCAACTCGGTTCCAACTAATGACCATGTCCCACAGGATATAAACAAGGATGGTCCAGTTGCAGGAATACTGAGTACAGCACTAGCAGTGTCATGTTGACAGACATTGATAACTTGAATGTCGCCAAAGTTCAAACTTTTTTTAACGTATCCAAGTTGATTACCTTCATCCACAATCTCTGGTAACAACTGTGAATTGAGGTTAAAGTTATTAACTATCGTTCTCGACCATTCCTTTGAATATGGATTAGTCAGTTGTGTCGTTGAAGCAATACTTCTTTCAGCAGCCATCTTACCCGTCAGCATATAGTTAAATAAATCTGATACCATTAAAATTTTTCTAGTTCTGAAATACTGATCTGGATAATATTCACGGATAGATAAAATTTGAAACAAAGTATTAATCTTCATAATCTGATTGCCAGTACTGTCATACAAATCTTGTAGGGTAATAAAATCCGATACTTTGGCAAGAATCTTTTCAGTATCAACTCCCCGATAGTGCATGGGAACACCGATTAAATCTCCATATTCATCAATTAATCCAAAATCAACACCCCAAGTGTCAATTCCTAAACTAGTAATTTTATATTTTTCTAATGAATTTTTTAATCCCTGTTTAATCTGTAAAAACAATTTGTTGATGTCCCAAGATAACTTATCATCGAAAAGAATCGGCACATTCTCAAACCTATACATTTCGTCTAGTCGAATTACACCCTCTTCATACCGTCCAACAATGGCTCTACCAGACGACGCACCAAAGTCCATAGCTAGTACGTTTGTCATGTCCTCCCTCCATTTCACTTGTTTTGAATTTCCATAGAAAATATAACATCATAATGGAACCGGTTACATAGAATGAACGGATAATGAATTTCGTTCAACTTTTACCAGTTATTAGTTCACTATTGTTCAAAAAGTTGTTATTCTGTTTATGGAAAATCTTTACTTTATTTGGGGAGGAGTTTCTTTGGATAGACAGGACCGAATTATGCAAATCACTGAAATCATTCAAAAAAGAAAGAGAGTAAGTACCACTGATTTAGCTCATGAAACATTCTGCAGTATATCAACACTAAGAAGAGATTTAATTTATTTGGAGAAGCAAGGATTAATTAGACGAGAGCGTGGTGAAGTCATCTTAAATACATTCAGCACCGTTGAACAAAATATTATTTTGCGTGAGAAACAACATATACAAGAAAAAAAATCCCTGGCAAAAATTGCTAGAGATTTCATTGGACCGGGAATGTGTATTTACTTAGACTCCAGTTCAACTGTTTTCCAATTATGCGAATTAATCAATAATATCGATAATCTGATTGTCGTTACCAATGGTCTAAACGTCGCTAATGCACTCGCAATCAACGGCAACAGTACTTTAAGAACCTTTATTACTAGCGGTGAAATACAACACAATTCTTCCTCAGTATTAAATAGCGAGTTTGAAAACCCAATCATCAATCATTTTAATATTGATATAGCTTTTTGCTCCGCTAGTGGCATTGATCAAAATAGCGTCTATGAATCTAATATGAACCAAGCATTCTCAAAGAAAAGTATCATGGACAAATCACAGGAAACAATCCTATTAATTGATAAATCCAAGTTTTTCAAGAAAAGTTTTTTTAAGATGAACACCTTAACACAATATAAAGTCATTATTTCGGATGCCTTACCTGCCGATCCAATCTCACAGGTAGTGAAAGAAAATAACATTGAGTGGATTTCATCTGACTATGTTAAAATTTAAACCGCTTCCGCTTAAAACAAATAGCTCCAGCAATCCAAAATCGGATTGCTGGAGCTATTTGTTTTAATACTCGAAAGCTGACCATATTTTGTCACACTCTCGCTGTTATACCAAAACATTTTCTTTAATTTTATACTCAAATGCCTCATTAGCTTTCAACGAAATCATCTGATCCACAACCTTAACCGTACAATCATGATCAGCTGTAATCGACAACTCCTGACCACGGAAATCAAAGTGATATTGAACTCCACGATAAGTTTGCGTAAACGATAATTTCGACCAAGTTGTTGGCAATTGTGGATTAACGTTCAATTGATCATCCTCAAAACGAACGCCAGCAAAGTCACGCATGATAACCGTCAAATCGGCTCCCATTACTCCGGTATGAATACCTTCAGCCGTGGTACCGCCTTGAATATCATCATAATCTGATTTAACTGCAACTTTGAGTTTCTTCCAAGCTGCATCAGCATCCCCTAACGCTGCATCAACACTGGCATAAACTGGACGGGAAACGGTTGAACCGTGAACTGTTCTGGATAGATAGTAATCGCGGTTTTGCAAAAGCCATTCTTTTGGCAACTTATTACCCAACTTTTCAATCACTGAAGCCATGACCTTAGGTCCCAAGTTATAAATCATCATCAAAGTATCGGCTTGTTTATCAGCTTGATAGTCGTTCGATGACTTGCCTTCTGACTTCAAAATTCGATCGATTCGATGAATGTCGCCATACTTCTTTGCATAAGCTGGCAAATCCAATTCTTTCAATTCAAAATAGTGATTATACTGTTCGATAACGCCGTCTCTTGTCACATTAACTGCCAAGTTTTGACTGACTTCTTGAGCTTTTGCCAACAAATCACTGTCGAAATCTGACTCCTGACAAGCTTTTTCGAAAGCCTCGGGAACAACATCTTTCAAATCTAATAGCCATGATAACGACCAAGCCAACATCAAATTGGTATAGGCGTTATCTGACAATCCACCAGTCTTCGTATTAGGATAAGCTTCGTGAAATTCATCCGGTCCCATTACGCCTGACAAGTGATATTTATTACCGTCATACTCAACTTTATTCAACCAGAATTTGCTTGTTTGTAGTAGTAAATCTAAGCCACCATTGACTAACAAATCATTCTTACCAGTAATTTGAGTGTAGCTCCAAAGATCGTAAACAATTGCTAGAGAAACGTGACGTTGCAATCTCGAATTGTCAGGATACCATGAATTTGTCATTGGGTTAAGGTGAATAAATTGTGCCTGTTCATCCCCGATACCAGCTGATTGCCAAGGATACATAGCTCCATGTTCCAACTGTAAATGAGCATTTTCCATAGCAGCTTTCAGACGGTCGATTCGATATTGAATAATCGCCTTAGCAGCCAAAGGTTCATTAGCTGAATAGTAAGGAACCATGAATAATTCATCCCAGAAAATGTGCCCACGATAGCCTTCACCTGTTAGACCACGAGATCCAACTGAGGCATCGAAATGGGGATTGGATAGCTCTGAAGCAGCTTGATGAAGTTGGAAAATATGCAAACGAATTAACTTTTGAATATCTTTATCATCAGTTGTTAGTTTAATATCTGACTTCTGCCAAAACTCTTGCCAATGGTCCAAATTAATCTGATAAATATTCTCAAAACTGCCCTGCTTGAGCGATTCTTCAACAATATTCAAAACATCAGCTGTTTCATGACTGGTAGCAACAGCCATAACTCGATCAACCACGAGCGGCTCATCCTTTTGCAAATGAACTGTCGCCGAATCAATGACTGAATCATCCGTATAAGTTGTCGCAAAATCAGTCATATCGCTAGTTGTCTTAGCTCCAAGCACAAAGTTTATTTCTGACTGTAACGTCTCGCCTTGTAACATGTGATCAGAAGTCTTAGTTACGGCAAACTCCTGACTATTAAAATTACGATAACGAGCAACATTCTTATTCTGAATTTTGCCATCAATCACCAATTCGACTTTTACATCAGCTTCAAAATCCAAACTCAATTCGACTTTTAAGGCAAATTGATGGTAATTTACTGGATCACAGATTTTAGTTGTCTTGAGAAACAACTGACCTTTATCAATTGGGAAAGTCATTTTCTCAACTAAAGTACCGTGTTCCATATCTAATTGTGCCAATCTGTCGCTATAAGGAACCAATAATTGCGTTTGATTGACAGTAACTTTTAATAATTGTGGATTCGGAAAGTTAACCAAATCTTCATTAATGACCTCTCGATCATTAACCTCTGTTTTAGTTTGATTAAAGACACCTGCTACATATAGACCGGGATAATGATCATCGCTATAACGGCTAATTACAGGTGCTCCCCGCCATCCTAGATAACCATTACCTAGAGTGAGGATTGATTCTTGTCCATAAGATTTAACACCAGTTGGCGTATCCCGATAAGTAATTTTCCAATCTTCAGTCATAGTCTGAAAGCTCCTTAGCTATTTATTTGTAGCATCTTTAAAGACGTTCTTCTTTTGAGCAGACTTAACTTTATCCAAGTCAGCATCACTGAAGCCCCAGAAGTATACACAGATAAAGGAGACGATGATTGTAGCAGCACTAGCAATTACGAAAGTCCAAATATTACTTGGGTTTGTCTTTGAGAAGAATGATGGGAATCCAATTAATGAACCTGTGAAACCAAACATATCAACTTTCAATAGTCCAGCGATGAAACCACCGACAGCACCACCGATATTAGCCATCCAGAATACGTGACCATACTTCAAGTTAATACCATACATAGCGGGTTCTGTAACACCAGCATAACCTGATAAAGCACCAGCTAGTGATAAACCTTTGACATCAGCACGTTTTGTTTTAGCCCAAACAGCCAAAGCACCAGTACCTTGAGCAATCATAGTAAAGTTGATCAAAGCGTTTAGAACAGAGTGTCCAGTCATAGCGATATCGTTTGAAACGATAGGAACAACCATCCAGTGAAGTCCAAAGATAACTAGAACTTGATACAAACCACCGATTACTAATCCAGCAATAGCTTCATTTGCCGTAACAAGCATGTTGATTCCGGCAGCTAAACCACTTGAAATCAATGAGATAACTGGTCCCATAATTACTAAAACAGCACTTGCAACGATAAATAGTGTGAATAGTGGTTGTAAAATTGAACGAAGACTTAAAGGTAGAACTTTCTTGAGCCAATTACCAACTGGTCTAGCTAACCAAGCAGCAAAGATAATTGGGAAAATTGAATATGTATACTGTGGGATGTGAATTGGTAGACCGAAGAATTCAGCATTCATTGGAATACCTAAGAAAGTTGCCATCCCTTTTGTTGGTGCAGCCCAGAGAGCCGCAATTGTAGGGTGAACTAGAACACCAGCAATCGCACCAACGACGATTGGATCAGAACGCAACTGTTTAGCTGCAGAGAATCCAACCAAGATAGGTAGGAAGTAAAAGGCGGAATCGCCCATTGCGTTAATAATAATATACGTTGTTGACTTAGTATCAATTAAATTCAAGTTAAATGTGAATAATGTTAAAAATCCCTTTAAAATACCAGAAGCAGCTAGCAAGCCGATAATTGGAATCATTGATCCAGTAATTGTTCCAATTAAAACTTGGAAGGCTTTAGTAATCCAGCCCCAGAGGTTCTTAGGACGTTCTTCTTTTTGCGCAGCAGCACCAGTTTCAGCAACAGCTGATTGTGTAGCCTCTTCATCAGCGAATCCTTCACCCAATTGGGCAATAACTTCGTCATAAACGTCTGTAACAGCAGGTCCAATAACAACTTGATATTGACCTAAACCGGCGTTATACAAAGCTCCAGCTACACCATCAAGTGCAGTAATTTTATCTGTTTGAGCTTTCTTTTCATCTTTTAAATAAAATCTCAAACGAGAAATACAGTGAATAACTTTATTTATATTTTCAGCTCCCCCGACACCAGCAATTATCTCTGATGCTAAAGCTGAATAATCTTTACTCTTTGACATTTTGTTCAGTCCCTCCATATCATTTTGCGGTTGCTTGTCCGATTGATTGATTCTTAGTTACTGGTTCTTCAGCAACATTCAAAGACCCTAAATTAGTTTTTGAATTAGGAATCAAAACCATCACGGTCGGATCAAGTTTATTTGTTATAATTTGATTCCAATCGATATCGACTAACGGTGTCCCCGCCTTGACCTTTTTACCTTGCTTAACAAAAATCGTAAATGGTGCACCTTTCAATGAAACTGTATCAATACCAATGTGAATCAAAAATTCCAGACCATCATCACGTTCAATACCAACTGCATGTCCTTGCGCAACGGTTACTTTTCCGCTGATTGGTGCAAGCAATTCAGAACTACTTAGGTCAGGCTTAATTGCAAAACCATCACCCATCATCCCCTGCGCAAAGACAGGATCTGAGACAGTCTTCAGATTTACGATTGTACCGTCGATTGGTGCAATTAGTTCATCTGTTGATTCATGTTTATTAAATCCAAACATAATTTTTACCCCCTCTGTTGTTGGTATTTTTAATGATGCCTTCGAGCAAATTCAACACTACTGAACTTATCAGCTCGGTGTCGTGATTCGGTATAAGACAATATTCGACTATCCGTTAAATGAGTTTCACTACGGACGACCACCATTGGCATTGATTGGTCAATTTTCAAAAGATCACAATCATCATATTCAGCGTTTTCAACTGTCAAATGTTTGATTGCATAATCAACTGTCAAACCCAACTTACTTTCAAAGTAATTGAACAATGAATCCTCGGCATCCGCTTTGGGAACATCTTTGGCAACGTCTTCGTTGATATAATCATAATCAAGAATCGTTGGAATACCATTAACTACCCGTGCGCGGACAATCAATTGAGAATACATTTCTGGTGATCCAAAACGCAATCGCTCCGGAACTAAAACGTGATTTTGGATTTTCAGTACGCGGTTGACTGAATCCAATCCACTCTCTTTAACAATTTCTTTATAACTTTTAATTGACGAAACTGGGAAAAGATATCTTTTCTTAGCTAAAACTAAACTGCCTTTTCCACGAATCGTCTGAATATATCCTTCATCAGCTAACAACTGCATCGCCTTACGTACCGTTTCCCGGGATACATGGTAACGCATGACCAATTGCTGATTACTGGGAAGGATTTCTCCGGATTGATATTTCTTGGTTTGAATATCACTTAACAAATCATGATATATCGTCAAATACTTCTTCATATGCCCTCCAACAACTCCTAGACTACCACAACCAGAAACCGCTTACACCACTGTTTACGCGGGATTGAGCTAAAAAACTAGACAAGTTGGTCGTCATTAGTACTAGACAACGGCATTAAAACTAGACAAGTTTTTAGTAAACTTTGTTGTGGTATGAATTGGTTAATATTTCAAGCTTAGATTTTAATCGTATTTATTTCAAATATATTTAAAGAATTGTAAAAGATTAGCCATTTCAATATATGTCATGCATTATAAAGGCATTTTATTTAATAAATTTTTCTCATAATTGAAATCTACTTTAAAGCAAAAAACGACAAATATTCAGCTAGAAACTGAATATTTGTCGTTTTTCTGGTTATTTTGTTAAATCATACTGCATATGATCATATAAGTGGCTACCAATATACAATTGGCCAACCTTCTTAAAGCCAGTCTTTGTGTAGACATGTTGAGCTGGCTCATTATTTACATCAACGTTCAAACTCAAAATCTTTTCGCCACGATCACGAATCACGTCAATGAAGTGTTCCATAGTTTTGGTTCCGATTCCCTTGCCTTGGAATTCAGGAGCAACCGCAAATGAATCCAAATACCATTCACCAGGCCAAGCTTCCTTATCACCAAACAAGTTCTTCTCTTTAATGCCATATTTGTGCATAATCTTGACTAATGGTTCGTCAATGCCATCCTCAAGCTCTTCCGGATAGCCGACCATAATGGCTACAACTTTGCCATCAATCTCGTTTACAAGGATATTTCCAAGACCATAACGATAACCAGGTTGGAAGAAACCTTCTTTGATAACCTGTGCCATCTTCTCGTCGCCAACTTCTTTAAAAACATCTAATTCCATCTCATCGAAGATTTGGAACAAAATTGGCAATATCTGATCTGCATCCTCTTCTTTTGCATATCTAAACATCTTTTCACCTCAGTTATATATGATACATGATTTTTAGAATTTCTCAAATTTACTCAAGTTGTCTTGCTTTCATTCTGCAAAAAAAAAGGCAATGATTTTTTAAATCATTACCCTCAGGGGTTTGTAAAATTATTGTCAGTAATATCCCCTTTAATATTTTTTTATGAAAATTAAATGCTAATTTCAGAAATTAATCCAAGATTTCTCTATGGTTTAATAACAATTGCTTTCTAATTTCTTCTATAACTTCGTTGCTCAGAATATAGTAACGCTCCGTAGACCATTGCTGAAATATTCTTATATATCCAACGATTAAATATAATCTTTCTTTTGAATCAGTGTTTTCGCAATAATCAAGAATTAAATCATTAAGTAATTCGATTACTTTCTTGAAACGAATCACCTCTTCGGTTTGCTTGTACAAATTTAAACAAAAGGTCTTGTTCTCAGAAACATAATTAATAAAATTATTAATTACATCTTCAAACGTTTCACTATTTTCAGTAACTTTTTTCAATATTACTTCTTCAAAAACAGCTTTGTAGACATCCTCCATAAATCCGATTTCAGTATAAATGGTCAACATGTCTAGCTTCGATTCATTCGATAAATCATAAACCGTAAAACGTTCAAACCCAGGTGCTGATAATATATTACACACCGTCTGAATCACGCAATTTTTTGTATCATTCAAGCTTTTAGGCTCCATTCTTAAATTTGATAGCGCCTCATCTCTTGGTGCTCTATTATAGTATCAAACCACCACGTAATTAGATAGTCATTTTGTACAATTTATCAATTTACTTTGTTATAAAATTTGACTATTCAATAAATAAAAATTTAAAATCTATCAATATTTAACTATGCATTCTACTGTTAAATGCCCATTTATCAGAATTATAATTGACAGGTGAATTGTCTGAGGAGGAACCAATATGAATCGTAAACGAATCGCTCTATTAACCGGTCTAACACTTTTAACAGGTACCATAGTTAATACCACTAATCCATTACGTTACGCTACAAAAGCTCATGCTGAGGCTGCTCAGAACAAAACTAAATTGAAACCTCATTCCAAATACCCTGATATTTCAAAAGAACTGGATCTCACTTCGATGGAACAATATAGCAGCGTCAATCTGTTCATGAACGTGACCCTGAAAGATTTCTACGTCAAAGATTCAACAATTGACGACTATGGTCAATATCATCTACTATTGGCCCCTATCAAGAGCAGTAACCAATATTTTCTGATTGTGACTAAGTCTAAGCAGGCAATTAAAAAGAACCGTAAAATCAGCGTACAGGGATTTCTCAACGGTAAAACGAGAATCGATGATCAACAAATTAATGCTGGCTTGAATCAGAAGTATTTGAATAAGAAAGTTGTTTCAATGCTTGCTGACAATATCAGCTTGTAAAAATATTCAAACAGCCTAATCTAATCTGTCCCGTTAAGGTAAAATTGAATTATTAGACTAGAAATAAAGAAGGCTGTTTTATGGTTACCTATAAAGAAACATCACAAGCTATCTTGCAAGATAAAACAATATCCAATGCGCTCGATGCTGCAGGACTAACATATGAAGAGAAAATCAAATTAATTACCAAGATATTGTCAGTTAACAAATCAGTTTCATCATCGATCAAAAAACAAAGCTATCAGCATCTTCCCGATTCTTACATAGTTTTAGATGTAGAGACAACCGGCTTAACCAACTATGACGAAATTATTCAATTTGCTGCATTAAAGATTCAGGACAATCAAATTGCGGATACTTTTGACACTTATGTACATCCAACACATAAGAGAATAAGTCGAAATATCACTCGTTTAACTGGAATTGACAATGCGCTCGTCTCATCCTCACCAACTATTACTGATATAGTCCCCAATATTCTGTCCTTTATAAGCGATTATAGTATTGTCGGTCATAATGTTAACTTTGATCTTAGATTTCTAAGAAATGCAGGCATTGAAACAGATGACCATACGATTTTAGACACCCTACGATTGGCGAAACAAAACGATTTACCGGTTGCTAATTACAAGCTATCAACTTTAAAAGAATACTTCGGCGTTTCCAATAGATCTCACAATGCACTGAATGATTGTGAGACGACAAACATCGTATTTCAAAATCTAAAAAATGATTTGAAATCTGAAAAGTGATGCTTTTTATATTATGAATACTACTGAATACCTAACCCTAATCAGGGCTTAGGTATTTTTTCATATACCGACATTGGCCGTTGCCAAATGGAAAGATGTGATGCATCTGTGCAGAATGTTCACAAATATTGAGGATACAAAAAAAGCCTCAAACGTTGATATATCAACATTCAAGACTAACTGACATTCTATTCTAATGCCGGTGATCGGAGTCGAACCGATACTTCCTAGTGGAAACAGGATTTTGAATCCTGCGCGTCTGCCAATTCCGCCACACCGGCATAATATTACTAACTATCATGCCCGATTACTTTAGCATAACCAAAGGCGGTAACCGGATTTGAACCGGTGATGAAGGTTTTGCAGACCTCTGCCTTACCACTTGGCTATACCGCCATATTCATTTATTACAGCAATTGGGTTAGCTGGATTCGAACCAGCGCATGATGGAGTCAAAGTCCATTGCCTTACCGCTTGGCTATAACCCAATAAAAAAGGGCGGTATGTGGGAATCGAACCCACGTGTGTCGGTACCACAAACCGATGTGTTAACCACTTCACCAATACCGCCATGATAAAAGGTAGAAACAGGGATAGTAGGAATTGAACCCACACCGACGGTTTTGGAGACCGTAGTTCTACCTTTAAACTATATCCCTAAAAAATATGGAGGGGAGTGGATTCGAACCACCGAACCCGAAGGAGCGGATTTACAGTCCGCCGCGTTTAGCCAGACTTCGCTACCCCTCCAAAATGGCGCGGGACGGAATCGAACCGCCGACACATGGAGCTTCAATCCATTGCTCTACCAACTGAGCTACCGAGCCATTTAACGGTCCCTGCGGGAATCGAACCCGCGATCTCCTGCGTGACAGGCAGGCGTCCTAACCAACTAGACCAAGGAACCAAATTTAATTATTTGAAGCTAATTGCGGGAGCAGGATTTGAACCTACGACCTTCGGGTTATGAGCCCGACGAGCTACCAGACTGCTCCATCCCGCGATAATAAAAAAGTAAATCAACTGTTACCCACTAAGGAGGATGTGGGATTCGAACCCACGCGCCGCTTTCGCGACCTGACGGTTTTCAAGACCGTTCCCTTAAGCCGGACTTGGGTAATCCTCCATTGCTTAAAAAGTAAAACTATTAATATAATGATGCAACAGCATCAATGACCCCTACGGGATTTGAACCCATGTTACCGCCGTGAAAGGGCGGTGTCTTAACCACTTGACCAAGGGGTCATATCTAACGGAGAAGGAGGGATTTGAACCCTCGCGCCGCTTACGCGACCTACACCCTTAGCAGGGGCGCCTCTTCAGCCACTTGAGTACTTCTCCAGATATAGTGGGCCTAAATGGACTTGAACCATCGACCTCACGCTTATCAGGCGTGCGCTCTAAACCAGCTGAGCTATAGGCCCATAAAAGTGGCAAAGCGGGTGACGAGAATCGAACTCGCGACAACAGCTTGGAAGGCTGTGGTTTTACCACTAAACTACACCCGCATATTACCTTTGCGACTACTTCTACCATAGCAAACATATCGATCTGCTAACGGTCCCTGCGGGAATCGAACCCGCGATCTCCTGCGTGACAGGCAGGCGTCCTAACCAACTAGACCAAGGAACCAAATTTAATTATTTAAAACAAATTGCGGGAGCAGGATTTGAACCTACGACCTTCGGGTTATGAGCCCGACGAGCTACCAGACTGCTCCATCCCGCGATAACATTAACAAAATGCAAGGTCCATTCAAAATCGATGGACCCTGTAGGACTCGAACCTACGACCGAGCGGTTATGAGCCGCCTGCTCTAACCAACTGAGCTAAAGGTCCGGAATAAATAGCGGCGAAGGGGATCGAACCCCCGACCTCCCGGGTATGAACCGGACGCTCTAGCCAGCTGAGCTACACCGCCAAAAACTATGATACTGACAACATACATTGCCTATCGGGAAGACAGGATTCGAACCTGCGACCCCCTGGTCCCAAACCAGGTGCTCTACCAAGCTGAGCCACTTCCCGAAAATAAAACTAATGCACCTAGTAGGAGTCGAACCTACAACCTTCTGATTCGTAGTCAGACACTCTATCCAATTGCGCTATAGGTGCATATTCATTATAGTGCCGAGGACCGGAATCGAACCGGTACGGTAATTACTTACCGCAGGATTTTAAGTCCTGTGCGTCTGCCAGTTCCGCCACCCCGGCGTTACTATAATGAAAGCGGAAGACGGGATTCGAACCCGCGACCCCCACCATGGCAAGGTGATGTTCTACCACTGAACTACTTCCGCATTATGCCGACTAGAGGATTCGAACCTCCGACCCCCTGTTTACAAGACAGGTGCTCTGCCAACTGAGCTAAGTCGGCATAAAACGTTACTTTCATATTCTACTAAATGAAACACAATATCGCAACAACAATATTGAAATACGGGTGAAAGGACTTGAACCTTCATGTCCACTGGACACTAGAACCTAAATCTAGCGCGTCTGCCAATTCCGCCACACCCGCATGGTGTGTTATATATATGTTGCAAATGAGCCGTGACAGGTTCGAACTGTCGACCCTCTGATTAAAAGTCAGATGCTCTACCGGCTGAGCTAACGGCTCATGATATGGAGGATACAGGGATCGAACCTGTGACCTCCTGCTTGTAAGGCAGATGCTCTCCCAGCTGAGCTAATCCTCCATCATGAGACAGCGTAGCGACTCTCTATCCTCGCGGGTAGTTTCCCACCAACTACTTTCGACGCGGAGAAGCTTAACTTCTGTGTTCGGCATGGGAACAGGTGTATCCTTCTCACTATCGTCACTACACTGTATTCTACTATGACACTCGTACCCTGAAAACTAGATATTAAGAACAATGAATTAAATTTTGAATCACTTCGAACTGCTGTAAACTCTTTACTCGATTAAGTCCTCGATCTATTAGTACTGCTCAGCTCCATGTATCGCTACACTTCCACCCGCAGCCTATCCACGTCATAATCTCTAACGGATCTTACTTCCATAAAGGAATGGGAAATCTCATCTCGAGGGGGGCTTCACACTTAGATGCTTTCAGCGTTTATCCCTTCCATACGTAGCTACCCAGCGATGCGCCTGGCGGCACAACTGGTACACCAGAGGTATGTCCATCCCGGTCCTCTCGTACTAAGGACAGCTCCTCTCAAATTTCCTACGCCCGCGACGGATAGGGACCGAACTGTCTCACGACGTTCTGAACCCAGCTCGCGTACCGCTTTAATGGGCGAACAGCCCAACCCTTGGGACCGACTACAGCCCCAGGATGCGATGAGCCGACATCGAGGTGCCAAACCTCCCCGTCGATGTGAACTCTTGGGGGAGATAAGCCTGTTATCCCCAGGGTAGCTTTTATCCGTTGAGCGATGGCCCTTCCATATGGTACCACCGGATCACTAACTCCGACTTTCGTCCCTGCTCGACTTGTCAGTCTCGCAGTCAAGCTCGCTTATACGTTTACACTCTGCGAATGATTTCCAACCATTCTGAGCGAACCTTTGAGCGCCTCCGTTACATTTTAGGAGGCGACCGCCCCAGTCAAACTGCCCACCAGACACTGTCCCCCACCGCGCTAAGCGGCGTGGGTTAGAGTTTTCATATAACAAGGGTAGTATCCCACCAATGCCTCCTTCGAAACTAGCGTTCCGAAATCAACGGCTCCTACCTATCCTGTACATGTCACACAAAAACTCAATATCAAGCTACAGTAAAGCTCCATGGGGTCTTTCCGTCCTGTCGCGGGTAACCCGCATCTTCACGGGTATTATAATTTCACCGAGTCTCTCGTTGAGACAGTGCCCAAATCATTACGCCTTTCGTGCGGGTCGGAACTTACCCGACAAGGAATTTCGCTACCTTAGGACCGTTATAGTTACGGCCGCCGTTTACTGGGGCTTCAATTCTCAGCTTCGCAAAAGCTAACTGATCCTCTTAACCTTCCAGCACCGGGCAGGCGTCAGCCCATATACGTCATCTTACGATTTAGCATAGACCTGTGTTTTTGATAAACAGTTGTTTGGGCCTATTCACTGCGGCTGGCTGTTACACCAGCACCCCTTCTCCCGAAGTTACGGGGTCATTTTGCCGAGTTCCTTAACGAGAGTTCACTCGCTGACCTTAGGATACTCTCCTCGACTACCTGTGTCGGTTTGCGGTACGGGTAGTTTATTTCTAACTAGGAACTTTTCTCGGCAGTGTGAGTTACTGTGCTTCGCTACTAAAATTTCACTCCCCATCATAACTTGTCCTTAAAGGTAAAAGCATTTGACTCTTACCAAGACTTGCTATTTGGACGCGCATATCCATCAGCGCGCACACATCATCCTCCTGCGTCCTTCCATCGTTCAAACAAAATAAACTAGTACGGGAATATCAACCCGTTATCCATCGATTACACCTCTCGGTCTCATCTTAGGCCCCGACTAACCCTGGGAGGACGAGCCTTCCCCAGGAAACCTTAGTCTTTCGGCCGACCAGATTCTCACTGGTCTTTCGTTACTCATACCGGCATTCTCACTTCTAAGAACTCCACTGCTCCTCACGGTACAGCTTCAATGCTCTTACAACGCTCTCCTACCACGTGTCTTACGACACATCCACAGTTTCGGTATCATGCTTAGCCCCGGTACATTTTCGGCGCAGAATCACTCGACTAGTGAGCTATTACGCACTCTTTGAATGAATGGCTGCTTCTGAGCCAACATCCTAGTTGTCTATGCGTTTCCACATCCTTTTCCACTTAGCATGAATTTTGGGACCTTAACTGGTGATCTGGGCTGTTTCCCTTTCGACGGTGGATCTTATCACTCATCGTCTGACTCCCGGGTATAGATTGATGGTATTCGGAGTTTATCTGAATTCAGTAACCCAAGACGGGCCCCTAGTCCAAACAGTGCTCTACCTCCATAATCCTAATCCCCGAGGCTAACCCTAAAGCTATTTCGGAGAGAACCAGCTATCTCCAAGTTCGTTTGGAATTTCACCGCTACCCACAACTCATCCCAGCATTTTTCAACATACACGGGTTCGGTCCTCCAATGCGTTTTACCGCATCTTCAACCTGGTCATGGGTAGGTCACTTGGTTTCGGGTCTACATCAACATACTTAGTCGCCCTATTCAGACTCGCTTTCGCTACGGCTCCGACTTTTCATCTTAACCTTGCATGTTAACGTAACTCGCCGGTTCATTCTACAAAAGGCACGCCATCACCCATTAACGGGCTCTGACTACTTGTAGGCACACGGTTTCAGGATCTATTTCACTCCCCTTCCGGGGTACTTTTCACCTTTCCCTCACGGTACTGGTTCACTATCGATCACTAGGGAGTATTTAGCCTTGGGAGATGGTCCTCCCAGATTCCGACGGAGTTTCTCGTGTTCCGCCGTACTCAGGATACTGAATGGAGTGGGTCAGATTTCGTTTACGAGGCTTTCACTCTCTTTGGCCAAGCTTTCCAACTTGTTCAACTATCATTACCTTTTGTTCTCACAACATCAGTCCTACAACCCTAAAGAGCAAGCTCTTTAGTTTGGGCTATTCCCGTTTCGCTCGCCGCTACTCAGGGAATCGAATTTTCTTTCTCTTCCTGCAACTACTTAGATGTTTCAGTTCATTGCGTGTTCCTCTTGATTGCTATGTATTCACAAACAAGTAAATATCCATTACGATATTTGGGTTCCCCCATTCGGAAATCCCCGGATCAAAGCTTACTTACAGCTCCCCGAGGCGTATCGTCGTTAGTTACGTCCTTCATCGGCTCCTAGTGTCTAGGCATCCACCGTGCGCCCTTTATAACTTAATCTTGACAAAATATGAAATTAATCATTTTTATCGCGCAGTTTTCGGTGTTTCTTTAATTCATTATTTCTTAATATCCAGTTTTCAAGGTACGAGTTTGAGGGTAGACCCCTCAAAACTAAACAAAGTTTTAACAATTGTGTATTTCCGTTGATGCTTACGCATCATATCCTTAGAAAGGAGGTGATCCAGCCGCAGGTTCTCCTACGGCTACCTTGTTACGACTTCACCCTAATCATTTGTCCCACCTTAGACGGCTAGCTCCCCGAAGGGTTACCCCACCGGCTTTGGGTGTTACAAACTCTCATGGTGTGACGGGCGGTGTGTACAAGGCCCGGGAACGTATTCACCGCGGCATGCTGATCCGCGATTACTAGCGATTCCAGCTTCATGTAGGCGAGTTGCAGCCTACAATCCGAACTGAGATCGGTTTTAAGTGATTTGCTTGCCCTCGCGAGTTCGCAGCACGTTGTACCGACCATTGTAGCACGTGTGTAGCCCAGGTCATAAGGGGCATGATGATTTGACGTCGTCCCCACCTTCCTCCGGTTTGTCACCGGCAGTCTCACCAGAGTGCCCAACTGAATGCTGGCAACTGATAATAAGGGTTGCGCTCGTTGCGGGACTTAACCCAACATCTCACGACACGAGCTGACGACAACCATGCACCACCTGTATCCATGTCCCCGAAGGGAAAGACTAATCTCTTAGCTTTTCATGGTATGTCAAGACCTGGTAAGGTTCTTCGCGTTGCTTCGAATTAAACCACATGCTCCACCGCTTGTGCGGGCCCCCGTCAATTCCTTTGAGTTTCAATCTTGCGATCGTACTCCCCAGGCGGAGTGCTTAATGCGTTAGCTGCAGCACTGAAGGGCGGAAACCCTCCAACACTTAGCACTCATCGTTTACGGCATGGACTACCAGGGTATCTAATCCTGTTTGCTACCCATGCTTTTGAATCTCAGCGTCAGTTACAGACCAGAAAGCCGCCTTCGCCACTGGTGTTCTTCCATATATCTACGCATTCCACCGCTACACATGGAGTTCCACTTTCCTCTTCTGCACTCAAGTTTACCAGTTTTCGAAGCACTTCCTCGGTTGAGCCGAGGGCTTTCACTTCAAACTTAATAAACCGCCTACATTCTCTTTACGCCCAATAAATCCGGACAACGCTTGCCACCTACGTATTACCGCGGCTGCTGGCACGTAGTTAGCCGTGGCTTTCTGGTTGAATACCGTCAGTACGTGAACAGTTACTCTCACGCATGTTCTTCTTCAACAACAGAGTTTTACGATCCGAAAACCTTCTTCACTCACGCGGCATTGCTCCATCAGGCTTTCGCCCATTGTGGAAGATTCCCTACTGCTGCCTCCCGTAGGAGTTTGGGCCGTGTCTCAGTCCCAATGTGGCCGATTACCCTCTCAGGTCGGCTACGTATCATTGCCTTGGTGAGCCTTTACCTCACCAACTAGCTAATACGCCGCGGGTCCATCCAAAAGCGATAGCAGAGCCATCTTTTAAACTACGATCATGTGAAAGTAGTTGTTATGCGGTATTAGCACTTGTTTCCAAATGTTATCCCCCACTTTTGGGCAGGTTACCCACGTGTTACTCACCCGTCCGCCACTCACTTAGATCCGATTCATGAAGCAAGCTTCAATCATCGGGAAAGTTCGTTCGACTTGCATGTATTAGGCATGCCGCCAGCGTTCGTCCTGAGCCAGGATCAAACTCTCATATTAAAAGTTTGTGACTCAATAAAAATATTAAATACTAGCGAATTGACTTCGTTGTAAATCCAACAAATAAATGTTGGCCTACACAATTTTAGTGTTAAAACTTTGTTCAGTTTTCAAAGGTCTACCAGCTGATTAAGCGCTTACGCTCATCAGCGACTTAATTATTTTATCAAGCTGACAAATGAATGTCAAGAACTTTTTAAAATAATTTTTCTAACAATCTATCAAACAAATGATAAATTGTTAGAAGTTATCTAATAGACAACTTAATTATCATATCGAAGTTACAAGACCAAGTCAAGAACTTTTTTAAAATAATTAAAGGCGATTAAGATAAGCAATTAAGCTTGAATCCGTTGACGCCGTTGTCATCTGTCGCAACAACAAGATATATATTACCAATTAGATTAAGTGTGCGCAACCCTTTTTTACAAAAAAGTTGAATTTTTTTCATTTTTCTCTGAAATCTGCTTTAAAGCGGCCTTTACCCAGGCATCTTTATGCATTGCAATCGTCTTATAGCCTATCTTATTGCGATAATCCGTCCAGAAATGCTTGTGTAAAATAGGTCTTCCTATCTTCTCTGGCTGCAAAGCTCGCATTGATAAACTTATCTGTTGATTGTATTCATCAATACCCATTACAATTACATTAACCTTATCTCCGACTTTGTACTTACTATTAAGATCAGATACAAAGCCATGTTTTAATTCCGATATATGGATTAAGCCTTGATACTCATCATCTAGCTTTACAAAAACTCCATATGATTGAATACCCGAGATGGTTCCAGTTAGTTTATCTCCAATTCGCATTAACTTTCCTCCCGCATTGAATTTTAAAATGTGTAACAATGTATCTATAGATTATATAACAGAAAATGGTGACTAAGATTATGAATGACAAAATTTATGACATTTCAATTATCGGTGGTGGTCCTGCTGGTATGTTTGCAGCCTACTTCGCCCGTTTGCGAAATCTAAAGGTAGCTTTAATAGAAAGTTTACCAAAATTGGGCGGTCAACCGGAAACACTTTACGCTCAGAAACATATATACGATGTGGCTGCACTTCCTAAGATATCTGGTACTGACTTAACCAAGCAACTTAACGAACAGTTAGACATTATGAACTGTGACCAATACCTTAATACATCTGTTTCTTCTATAGATAGAAAAGACGACATTTGGGAACTGACTACTAATAATGAAACCATCTATACTAAAGCTATCATTATTGCTATTGGTAATGGTGCTTTCAAACCTCGCAAGTTAACTTTTGATTATGATCCTACTATAGAAGAAAACAATCTCGATTACTTCGTCAATAGCATTGAATCTTTCAAGAATAAAGATGTCATCGTTGCTGGCGGTGGCGATTCTGCTGTTGATTGGTCAATTGACCTTTCCAACATTGCTAAACGTACTTTCCTAGTTCATCGTCGTAATAAGTATCGTGCTATGGAATCAAGTGTTGCCAAGCTGGAACAATCTAGTGTTGAACAACTCAATCCCTATATCATTAAAGGGCTTAACTACAACCCAGACAATCATGACAAAATTGATGTTACTTTAAAAATGATTAAGTCAGATGATATTAAAGTCGTGACCGCAGATAAACTACTAGTCAATTATGGCTTTGTATCTGATTCTAAGATACTTCATGACTGGAACGTTGAATTAAATGGTCCATTCATCAAAGTATCTCAAGAAATGGAAACCAATTTACCAAATGTCTTCGCTATCGGTGACATCGTAACTTACCCTGGAAAGTTGCAATTGATTGCGACAGCATTTGCTGAAGGTCCCATTGCAGTCACTAAAGCCTTACGTAACCTTTACCCAGAGAAGAATTACTTCGAACACAGTACTTCTATTTTCGAGAAATAATCTTTAATTTCCATTAATTTTAAAGTTATTTTAAGTTATGCTGGTATAATGAAGTTTAATTTGAATTTTGGAGTTGATTGATTGAGTTACATAATGGGTTTGGTTGATTTTATCTTGCACATTGATCACCACATGGTCAATATCGTAAATAATTTCGGCTTGTGGACATATTTAATACTATTTCTGATTATCTTTATTGAAACCGGCGTTGTTATCCTACCGTTTCTACCCGGAGATTCCTTAATCTTCGCAGCAATGGCGTTAGCCGCTAATCCTAAATATGGACTGATTTCTTGGTTGATGTTCTTAATTTTCCTAGCAGCAGCTGTTTTGGGAGATTCAATGAACTACGAAATTGGTGAACATTTTGGGGAATACGCGACGAAGAACAAATACCTCGGTAAACTTATCAATAAAGATCACTTGGACGAAGCGCATCATTTCTTTGAAAAACATGGTGGTAAAACAATCGCCATCGGTCGTTTCATCCCCTTAATTAGAACTTTCGTACCTTTCGTTGCTGGTAGTGGAACAATGCATTACGGAACATTCTTGAAATTCAATTTCATCGGTGCTTTCCTATGGGTTCTAGTTTGTTCAGCTGCTGGTCACCTATTTGGTAACATTCCAGTCGTGCAAGAACACTTCTCAATGATTATCATCGGTATCGTGATTGTTTCATTAGTTCCTATCTTAATCACAGCCATCAAAAATAGAAAAAAGAAAACAGCTTAGGGAATTCCTAGGCTGTTTTTTCGTCTCCAACGGTTAGAATATTCATCTGCACATCCCTTTAAAAGCATTAAACTATCGGATGCAATGTATCAAGACAATCAAAAAGCAGTAATCCCTTTCGATAAATAAAGGATTACTGCTTTTTAGTTTGTTCTTACTAATAATAGTTAACTTCTAACCTTTTTCTGTCGAGCTTTCCAAAAGTTTAATCCTTCAAAAATCACGAAGAATAAAACAAAGCACTGTGTAAAGAAGTCCTCTGGCAAGATATTGATTACTGGGTCCTTATTCGGATCAAACAACCAATCGCTATTACGAAAGAGTACTTCATGGAAAATTACGAAAAATTGATCAAAGTTTAGCAACATCATAATTGCTAACACTATCCCAAATATTCCAATCCACAAAAAAATGCGATTGAATCGTGCACGAATCTTATGAAATTTAGCTACTATAATACCGCTAATAATAAAGACTCCGAAATTCAATAGGAAGAGCTTTTTACAATCGAGAAAATGTAACCGACCGGCCGCTGAAGAACCGAAGTCGCTCAAATGCCAATGCCAGTTGAACGGATTAATTAAATAATCCATCATCTGCATATAGTTTTTCATAATCGTGCCGTACTTCATCTCGACAATTTGGTCTAGATTGTAATGCTTAATATCAAATGCAAACAGCGGATAACTGGCAAAGATAGTTACCGTAATAGCTGCTGTTAACAAAAAGAATGCTAATGCAACAGTGTACAAAAGATCCTTTTGTAAGTTAGACATCCCATTGATCCAGACTTTCTACCTGATGAGTTGGCTTGATTGGCGCATTATCGATATCTTCGTGTGTGCTGACACCAGTATTTACCCAAAGAGTATCGACACCAGCGTTGATTCCACATTTAATATCAGTATTGTAGTTATCGCCGACCATGACAGCTTTCTTAGGGTCAAAGTCACGAGCTTTGGCAGCAAAGTCAATAATGTCACGTTCTGGCTTACCAATATAGTGAGCCTTTTGTTGAGTTGAAGTTTCGACTAGTGAAATTACAGAACCAGCGCCAGGCACGAGTCCTCGCTCATTAGGCAAGTTAGTATCGGCATTAGTTCCAATAAAGAAGGCCCCACGCTTGATTGCTAGAGTTGCTAACTCAAATTTATGATACGTAACGTCATAGTCCAATCCGACAATAACAACATCTGGATCGACTTCATTTAACTTGATACCTGTACTAAAGACAGCACTCTTCAAACCATATTCACCGATTACATAAGCACTGTGATTTTCTATATCGTCACCAAACATATTTTGAATATAAGCTGCTGTAGCTAATGATGGTGTCAAAACTTGCTCAGCCTTAGCTGTAATTTGATGATTGTTCATCAAATTATCAGCCACTTGTTGAGGAGTTTTGGTTGTATTGTTCGTTAAGTAGTAGTAATTGATTCCCGCATTGTTTAAGTTGTCGATGAAAACTTTAGCTTCAGGAATTTTGTCCTTACCGCGATACATTGTTCCATCTAAATCAATTAAATATGTTTGATACTTCATTTATTCTTCTCACCTATTTTTCTAATTTTAAAAGTCTTCTTGGTCGAAGTCGTCTTCTTATTAGAATTATTCGTTCGACGTTTGGAAACTTTAGCTTTTCTATGTTGATTATTATTATTGTGTGGCTTATTAGGCTTGTTCTCCGCCTTAGCACGTGTTGTAGTCCGTGTGCGGAATTTATGTGTATGCGTGTGCGCACTGTGACTGTTATTGCGATTATTACTGTTGTTCTTGCGATGATTATTGTTTCTCAATGGCGCTTTTTTAACCTTTTCCAAGACAAAATAAGCACAGCCAAAATTACAATACTCCAACAAGTAATCTTCCAAATGAGAAATACGATTCTCTAGCGTACTTTCATTTCGTTCGTCTTCATAAAATCCTTTAAAACGCAACTGATCATAACCCCAGTCGCCGACAATATAATCATATTTTTCAAGAACATTGTTATAACGTTCTTCAATTCTTTCTTCACTAAAACCACTATCATGGTTTTCTACTATTCGATATTGCGTTTTGTCGATTGAAATCAAATTATCATCTAGTTTGATTACATCGACCAATTTAGTAGTAGCGGTGTTATCTTCAATTTCCTGCAAGTAATCACCTCAAATCGGATATTTTTTGCTTAAGTAATCACCGAATACGCCCCGCAAAAAGTCGGGATACATAATTTCATTGTCACCTGAAATCTCAATTGATGGGAAATAAGGTACAAATAAGTAGTGATCCAACAATGCTAAAGTATACTCTTGATTTTTATCTAATTCTGCACCGTTTATATAAACATTGCGTTTACTGTCAATCTCAATGCCACGATAAACTAGTTCGCCAAATATCTTACCACGAAAACCCATTCCTTTTTGCATATGATTACGTAAAAACATACGATTCTTTTCCATTTCCATTACTAGGCGCCAAACATTGTCACCGGTCATGGTTGTTTTCATAACGTGAATCGCATGGGGCAAGACATCGTGTAAGTTTTTCTCAGTTACAATGCCTTTAGGCAAATCTTCCAAAAATAGTCCGGAACTCAAAACGGCCACATCAGTCTGGGCGTAATCCTGAACCGCATTCAGTGCCTCTTGCATAATAGAATGTTTGGCTTGATAGTCGACGCTCAAAGTTTCTGGTAAATTAGCGACCTGCTTTTCATCCAATAAAGACTCACCCTTATCAAATTGATGCTTTATCCATGCCGCATCCTCAGGTTGTTCTGCCAAGGTAGATGTTGCCACTGTGAAAGCTGACTTAGCGGTGACTTGCTTTTGGTCATCAAGTTCCATATTAATGGTACCGACGTTTTGACCATACTTACCGGCTGCCGCTAGCAAAACTCCATTATCCATCTCACCTTTTGGAAATAGATGATGCGTGTGAGCTCCGATAATGACATCAATTTCCGGATGCTTCTTGGCAATCAGACGATCCATCGATACACCCAAGTGCGATAGCAAAATTATGACATCACAGTCTTTAACTAATTCCAGAGACTTTGGCAACATTTCTTGAATCAATCTAATATCCCAATTCAACAGTGGATACGTCAAAATATATGGTGCCGTTAACCCCATGACACCAATCGTTGTACCCTTTTTAGTCGTAAATATCTTAGCTGGCTTGGCAAAATCAGCCAAACGATTAGGTTCTTTTTCATAGAGATTATTTAAAATAACAGGAAAATTAGCATGGTCGTACAGATGTTCCAAATGCTCGTGACTATTTCCTAAACCTTCATTATTACCAATTGTGGCCGCATCATAATGCAGTGGATTCATCCATTCGATATTAGCTTGACCATTGGTAGCCTCACTCAAAGGATGAGCACGGTCCATGGCATCACCAATATCGAACAAATAGAAATCATCAGCCTGACTATCTTGACGTGATTGGTTGATGAAACGTTCAAGTCGTGGAAAGTTTTCGAAGTGAGAATGTAAATCATTCGTATGAACTATCTGAATTTTTTCCATAATATCCTACTTTCTCTGTAATCTAACTAAATATTCCGTCTACAGAGATGGGAAGTATTGCGCCTGCTGTGCGACCGACTCGAGCCAAAGTTCGGTCTCGTCCCTCGGTTTGAAGCTTCGCACAACCCGCGAGTCTCCAAACTCGCCCGGTGGTGTAATTGCTAAAGTAATAACGCCACTTCCACTGCTGGTGAATACTTCCCATCTCTTCCGACTAGTGGAGTATAGCTTTCATATCTAGACATAATCAGTCTTCTATCTTTGGATAAAGCGAATGTAACTTTATGCGTGCATCTGCTGTTGTAAATTGCCAATCTATTGATAGATTCTTTTCATTACGTTCGCTACACCATGTTGTCACTTCTTGACGTAGTTGTTTGATTTCTGGAATACGCCGATTCAGACATTGACGACTCAACAAGTTCAAGCCAATTTCAGCTATATTTAACCAGCTCCCATGCTTGGGTGTGTAGTGTATTTCTAATTTACCAGCCAATCGACGAGCCTCTTTTGGCTCGAAACGTTGATATAGTGATCCTATTTTATGAATATTCAAATTATCCATTACTAAAATTATTTTATCGGCAGATGGGTACAGGTCATCCACCAACCATTTTATAACCTCCGCGAAATCGCGTGAGGTTCTGCGTTTTCGGACGTCCACATATTGTTTACCGGTTAATGGTTCAATCAAACTGATTATTGCGCAATACCCATTACGAGTGTATTCATAGTCAATTTTCTTGGGTTTCATTCTACGAGTTGGAAGTGGTTTGGAAACATCGCCGTGAAGTACATACGGCTTCTCATCCAAACAAACTAATGGTCGATTACTATCATATGGTAGGGCATATGTGTCTAGAACATCCTCCATGTGGGCAACGTATTCACCATCATCTGGCTTGGGGTTCGCCCAACTCTCTACTTGGTATGGTTTAATTTCATTTTTTTAAGCTTGCGTGCAATGGCATCACGCTTCACAGGATGTTCGAGTATAGTCGCTGACTTTTCTTCCAATAAGCTATATGACCATCTCGTGTAGCCTTCTGGAGCGGGGCCACAGGCTAACGCAATCAGTTTTGCCTCATCTTCTGCTGTTAATTTTTGGTTTGCGTGATCCGAATTACTATTACGTTTTATAGTGATGGCCTCATCGATACCGCCTTCGAAGAAAAGGTTGATGACGGCATAAACCACTCCAGTACTGCAACGATTCATCTTAGCCACTTCAATTCTAGTCATGATTTCACCATGAGATTCATCTAAGTCTAGCAATACTTGAATCCGACGTTTGACGGTTTTATTAAGACTTTTAGAATTCAAAAGATTTTTTAGACGAGTAACTTGATCATCAGAAAGAAAAATATGTTGTTTAACTGGTCTGTTATTCGATTTCATGAGGATTGTCCTTTTTGAATTGATTATATCGAAATACAGATATGAAAGCTACGCTCCACTAGTTAATCGGTAATAATGAAATGAAAATGTATATAAAAGTATTTACATTTCATTATTTTAATCGATGAGATATTTGTTACTGGTCATCATCTTGCATCTCGCTGCAATCTAGCCATATCTTTTTGCTTCTTAGCATACATTTCCAAAATCTCTTCACCACGTAAAGGCGAACCCCATGGCAAATCTTCTGACAAATAATCACGTTCAGGCGCATCGACACCAACGTTGATATTTTCAGCAATCGGTACAGCGTAATGATGAATATGTCCGTGCAAATTGATAATCTTATCGACTTTTCCTAAAAGCATTGGATAGTGTGTGCAATAAAATTGGTGATGATCAAACTTCAACAGTGAACCGACATCCTCAAACTCAAATCTTGGCTTACCATCGGCCATCGTTTCATTGTGCTTATCCAAAAATTTAAAGAGTGAACGATAATCATGATTTCCCTTGATCAGAGTCATATGCCCATTCAATTGGCGCAACATATCATAAGTTTCTTCATCAGTTGGTGTGTTCTGTGGGCGCATTGAAATATCACCCAAATGATAAACTCGGTCATTTTCATCAACTCGAGCATTCCAAGCATCAATCATAGCCTGATTCATTTCATCAACGTTACCGAAATGACGTGGTGCAAAATTATTAGGCTCTAATAATTGATAATGATAAAAATGTGTATCGGCTATAAAATAATTCATTATTCAGCGTTATCTTCCTTTGAAATTATTCGGTTAGCTTTTAAGATTTCATTGAATGCATCCCGAACTTTACCCTCAGGTTTCTTGTATTCAACCCATTCTTTTAAATTCATTGGTGGAACTGTATAATTTGCGTTGACGTAATCCTCGTAGACAGTAACCGCTGAAGAATGTGGAATGTTAAGTTTCAAAATCCTAACTTCTTTAATCATACCAAGTTCTGCAGCCTTTTCTGCACGACCATTCATAACGATATTGGCAAGTTCATAATACTTAGTGCCATCATTACGAGTAATTTGTTCAATTATATCTAACGTCTGTTTCTCATTGTCCATTCTTAATACCTCACGTTTAAAAATATCCCGTCTCCAGAGCCGAGAGTATTTCGCCTGCTGTGCGACCGGCTCGAGCCAAAGTTCGGTCTCGAGCCTCGATTTTGAGCTTTGCAAAAACCGCAAATCTCAAAATACGTCGGTGGTGTAATGGCTAAAGCCATAACGCCACTTCCACTGCTGGTGAATACTCTCAGCTCTTCCGACTAATTTGTTTCCTCATTATTAATAATAATCATTCAGAGTTGTTTTAATATATACTGAATAGATTACAGCTGTTTCCATAAAAACATTTTTCATACGCGTGGTGCTAGTTAAGTATGCCGTCTACAGAGCTGGGAAATATTCTCAAGCTGTGCGGAACGGTCCGAGCCAAAGTGCGGTCTCGAACCTCGGTTTGAAGCCTTGACACAGTTCGTCAAGTCTCCAAACACGTCCGGTGGTATAAGTACGGAAGATTCCTTCCGTACTTATACCACTACCACGGCACACAAATATTTCCCAGCTCTTCCGACTAATTAATCTTTATTAATTGAATGTGAAAGCATTTAAATAATTTTAGACTATAAAATATTTGTAACAGGTTATCAACTAGCACCATGCGTATTTTTCATATCTATTCTAGTTCATTCAACCTATAGACTTGTAAATCGTTTGATTAATTGGAAATAGTAGTAACAAAACCAACATCACTTACTATTTTAGATATATATATATTCATACCAAGTATGAATCATAAGCCAAAAATGCACTAGCCTCCGGTCGTCAGGAATATAGTACGCTGTGGAGGTGGCGTTAGAGCTTTAGCTCTTACACCACAGGGCGAGTTTTGAGATTCGCGTACTTTGCGAAGCTCAAAATCGAGGTTCGAGACCTTGGCTCGGACCGGTCCTCATAGCGGACTATATTCCTGACGACCGGAGGCGGCCCAAACACCAGCCTTACTACAGTATATAATATCTAAAAACTTAGGGAGTTAATTATGATTTCAAAAAGTTTCAATCTTTTCAAAATATCGCTAGCTTTATTAATTTTTATCTTTGCTAGTGGTTTTACCGTCATTGGTCACCGTGGCGATCCAATCAATGCTCCCGAAGAAACATTTGAGAGTTTTGATAAAGCTTTCTCTGAAGGGGCCGATTACGTTGAACTCGATTTGCACGTTTCCAAAGATAATGTCTTAGTTGTTTCTCATGACCGAGACCTTGAGCGTGTTACTGGTACTTCGGAAATTGTCTCGCAACACAACTTCTCTGAACTAGCTCAGTTAAATCAGAAGAATGGCGAGCCTATTCATAGTTTGAACCAAGTCTTTGAACATTACAAAAATAATCCTAAAGCTAAGTTTTTAATTGAAACTAAAAAAACTAAAAAGGGTAATCCACAAAATATGGAAGCCTTGCTCAAACAAGTTATCGACACTTATGGCATGCAAAACCGTGTTATGTTCCACTCCTTCTCAACTAAGAGTTTGGAAAATGAAGCACAATTGATGCCTGACATCCCTCGGATTTTCATTGCTGGGACAACTAAACGAATCAATTTTGATATTTTGCAATACGTTACTGGCGTTAATGTGTCATCTAATATTGTTACGCCGCAAATTATTGATACGATGCATTTTATGGGCAAGAGCATTTACGTTTGGGATGAAATGAATGAGAGTCCTAAGAAGTGGAATACGTTGATCAACATGCCGATTGATGGTGTGGTCACCAACTACCCTGCTACTGGTAACGAATATCGTCAGCTCAAGGACCAGTCAAAATCCGAAGCGCTCAATCAGAATGTCTATTACATGAGCAGTCAAAAGGAAACTATTTATGAGAACCCTTACCGTTTAATTAAAACTGGCAAAACTGTTAATCCGCTTGATGGCTATCACATCACTAATATCATCAAGTTTAATGGTGAGAAATACGTTCAACTTGGCGAAAACAAATTTGCTAACGCGACCGGCTTTAACTCTGAATATGCCTTACGTGATTTGCGTCAATATTTTGGTGCTAAAGTAGTCTTTCGTAATCAACAACCAGATAACTTCCTATATAGTGACCCGACCGATTCAAATTCAATCGTCAATCGCTTAGAAGCCAACAAGCCACAACGTATCATTACGATTCAAAAGTATGGCACACAAACTTGGCTCAAGTTAAAAAATGGCTGGATCAATGCCCATAATGTTTTGATTCAACTGAATCCTGAATCATATTTTGGGAATAATTCATTAGACAGTTATCAGGATTTACCTCGTGGCCAAAGAATCAAAAATATTGATTTATTACAGGATTTTGCAAACTTTAAACCAACTGGTGACCAAAGTTTAAAAAATGCCAGTCTAATCAGAGAAATCAACAACTTTTATATTAATTTCTCGGTTAATAATGACAACGATTCCATAAATAAAATTTAGGTAGATTAGCCTTTAAGGTCAACCTTTGGTAAAATATAAAAAACTCGTGTGGAGGTCAAAGATATATGTCTATAGATTGGGAAAAGGAAGTTTCACATCGTTCAGATGAACTAATAAATGATCTTTCTGAATTAGTAAGTATTGATAGTTCTAGAGATACAGAACACAAGACTAGCGATTATCCACTAGGACCTGGACCAGCAAAAGCTCTACAAACATTTTTACACTTTGCAGATCGTGATGGTTTCGCAACTAAGAACGTCGACAATCTTGCCGGAAGAATTGAACTTGGGGACAGCGACGATGCCATCGCCATTTTAGCTCACGTGGATGTTGTGCCTGAAGGACCAGGTTGGAACACTAACCCATTTGAACCAGTTATCAAAGATGGTAACTTTTATGCTCGTGGTGCTTCAGATGATAAAGGACCTAGTTTAGCTGCCTACTACGCTATGAAAATTATCAAAGAACTCAACTTGCCCACAAGCAAGAGTGCCCAATTGATTTTAGGAACTGACGAAGAGAGCGAATGGGTCGGTATGAACCACTACATGGAAAAGGAAACTTTGCCAGAAACTGGTTTCTCGCCCGACGCTGAATTCCCTGCCATCAATGGTGAAAAAGGAATCGTCTCATTCAGAGTTAATTTCCCAACACCAACTATCGGCTTAGTTAAAAACTTTGTTGCCGGAATCAGACCTAACATGGTTCCTCAAAACGCTGAATCAGACCTTGATTTGACTAAAGTTTCTGTTGAAGATGTTAAAGCTAACCTTAACGACTTCTTAGCAGCAAATCCTGAAATCAAAGGTAGCGTAACCGTTACAGACGACATTGCCTCAGTTAAGATTATTGGTAAAGGAGCTCATGCCATGGAACCATACAATGGTATCAATGCCGCAACTTACCTAGCTAAATTCCTAACTGCCTTTGACTTGAATGATAGTGAAAAACTTTACTTCTCATTTATTGCCAACGACTTACACTTAGATTTTGCCGGCAAACACTTAGGTATTGCCAACAAAGATGATGTCATGGGTGAATTAACACTCTCACCTAACATTTATGAATACGATGCTGACAAGGCTAACATCTTGTTAAACATCCGTTATCCAAAAGGTGACACAGGCGAAACATTGACTGACAAGATTAACAAAGCCTTACCAGAAAATGTTTCCGCCGCTATTGAAGGACACAACCAATTACCACACTTTGTTGCTGCAGATGATCCATTGGTTCAAGCACTTGTTGGAGCCTACCGTGATCACACAGACGACGATACCGAACCATTTACAGTCGGTGGTGGTACTTATGGACGTATCTTAAAACATGGTATTGCCTACGGTGCAATGTTCCCTGGTGACGAAAACGTCATGCATCAACCTAACGAATATATTAATCTCGATAAACTAATGAAGTCGACTGCTATTTACGCAGATGCTATTTACCGTTTGATTAAATAAATTAAAACTAGAGCTATTACAACAATGAATGAATATAATCTTCATATTTAAACATTTAATTAATACAAACAAATATCTAATCATTTGAAAATAAATTAAATTAGTCGGAAGGGATGAGAATATTAACCCGCTGTGGGTGTGGCGTTAGAGCTTTAGCTCTTACACCACCGGGCGAGTTTGGAGACTTACCGGGTTATGGTAAGGCTTCAAAACCGAGGTTCGAGACCGCACTTCGGCTCGGACCGGCCCGCATAGCAGGTTAATATTCTCATCCCTGTAGACGGCCTTAAATAACAATTCAAAAAGTTCTGTAGAAGTACTTTTCTACGGAACTTTTTTTGTTTTTACACTTCTAAATCGATTTTATTATATAATTACGGTATGTAACTTTTTAAGGGAGCTTATTTAAAAGTGAAAAATTTATGGAATAGCATTGTCGACAGCTTCAAAAGTATCAAGAGCTGGTCTGATTTTGCTAAGAAAGCTAATCTAACGATTGAAGTTATTCGCAGGATAATCCTCTACTCGCTCGCCGGGTTATTGATTATTATGAGTTTAGCAATCGGTTTAGGTATGGGCTATGTTTCTGCTTTGACTAACAAAGTAGATGTACCAACCAAACATGAAATGCAGACTGAACTTCAAGACGTTAATAATTCAGCCACTTTATATTTTGCCAATGGCGAAAAGGTTGAAAGTCTCCAAAAGGACCTTGAAGGTAAGAAAATTTCCCTTTCAGAGATGTCTCCTTACTTGAAGAAAGCTATCGTCTCAACTGAAGATAGCGACTTCTACCGTCACAAAGGTGTCGTTCCAAAGTCTATTTTTAGAGCCGTAATTTCTGACGTTACCGGTATCGGTGCGCAAACTGGTGGATCAACTTTGACACAGCAAACAGTTAAGATGCAGATGTTATCATCGGAAACGACTTGGAAACGTAAAGCCGTTGAAATCTTCCTAGCTATGCGTGTTGATAAATACTTCAGCAAGGAAGAGATCTTGCAAGATTATTTGAACGCTGCAACCTTTGGACGTAACAATAAGGGTCAAAATATTCAAGGTGTCCAAGCTGCTGCTCAAGGATTGTTTGACAAAAATGCCGGTGACTTGAACTTGGCTGAATCAGCCTTTATCGCCGGTTTGCCACAAAGTCCTTCAATCTATACACCATACGATTTACGTGGTCGCGTTAAAGATGACATTAGTCTTGGTTTAAAGCGTAAAGATATCGTTTTGTATCGGATGTATCGTGATAATCAAATTACCGAATCCCAATACAATGCTGCTAGAAAGTTTGACTTGAAGTCTGATTTCCAAAAGCCTGCCAAACTAAGCAGCAGAGAAATCAAGTATGGCTATCTATACAACACATTATCTGAACAGGCACGCACGATTTTGATCAAACGTTTAGCCAAAAATGATGGTGTTAAATACAGCGATGTCGTCAAAGATGAAAATCTCTACAAGAACTACTCGACACAAGCTGACAATGAATTACACAATAAGAATTACAAGATTTACAGTACTGTTGATAAGAAATTGTATGAAGCAATGAATGACCAAGCCCAACAATTTAAGGGTAACTTGGGAACGGTCCACTCTGATGACGCAACTGATCCAACAACTGGTAGAGCTGTCAAAGTATCCGAGCCAGTTCAAAATGGTTCTGTCTTACTTGATAACAAAACTGGTCAAGTTCTAGCATTCGTTGGTGGTGTTAACTTCAAGAAATCACAATTGAACCATGCGTTTGATACAAAACGATCACCTGGTTCTTCAATTAAGCCATTGATTACCTTTGCACCCGCAATTGAAAATGGTTTGATTGGTTCTCAAACAATGTTGGCCGATTTTAAGACTTCATTTAAGAAGTATTCTCCAACTGACTATGGTGAAACGATTCAAAACCGCTTTGTCTCAGCTAGAGAAACTTTGGAAGAATCATACAACATTCCTTCAGTTAACTTGTACAACTACATCAAGCAAAACGATGTTCATTCTAAGAAGTACATGGAAAAGATGGGTATTCACTTATCTAACAAAGAATACAACCAATTAGGTATTACCTTAGGTGGTACTGAAAATGGTGTGACTGTGCTTCAACAAGCCAGTGCTTTCTCAACTTTTGCCAACAAAGGTGTCCATGTTGACCCTTACGTTGTTGCCAGAGTTTCAGATCCCGCCGGCAAGACGATTTACAAACACAAGGGTTCTAATACTCGTGTCTTCAGTAAACAAACATCTTACATTATCAAAAATATGTTACATGGAGTCGTTACTAAAGGTACTGCCTCTGCCCTATCATATGAAGCTAACTTCAATACCAAGAATCTCTTTGGTAAAACTGGTACTTCAAACGATTATCGAGATAACTGGTTTATTGGTAGTACTCAAGGTGTCACAATGGCTTCATGGATCGGTTACGATAACTTCTATGGCAATAATTACAACCTAGCAAGTAATTCAACCGATATTAACCAAGAGCTCTGGGCGAAGATGGCCAATGCCGTTTACAAAGAAGATAAGAATACCTTTAACACTAAAGAAGCTTTCAACAAGCCCGAAGGTGTTAGATCTTATAAAGTTGATAAAGAAACTGGTACATACACCGGTTCAATCGGCTACAACGGTATTACGACAAAAGTTAACCAACACACCACTAATTCCTTGTTCTATAAAGGTAGCCCTAAGAATATGTCATACGATGAATTTGCTATCGGTGCTAAAGATAAGAATTACAAACTATTCTGGGATAATTACTTTGGTCGTAGCAATGGTTATGCTGTGGTTAAGCAGATCGGTTCAAATGACAAATCCGCTGACGAATTAGCCAATGAAAATGGTAGTGGACGTACTTCAGGATTCAGTAACAGCACTAATAGCAATGAATCATCCGAAGTCGTAACTAACAACTCATCATCGACAACAAGCAGCAACAATAACCAAACAAATTCAACAACCTCAAATGGTTCATCAGAAACAGGTACTGGATCCGGCTCTGGGTCAGGTTCAGGTGCTGGGTCTGGAAATGGCTCAACATCAACTGATACTGGCGACACAGGTTCAACTGGTTCTGAAGGTGGATCATCATCTGGAACTGGTGATACAGGTACCGCAGGTGGCGGCGCTGATGCTGGTGAGACACCGGCAGCTGGCGCGTAGAGAGTGGAGACAGGGCGGTTAGCTCCCGAGCATTTGCGTAGCTTCACGAATTATCCGCGCACTTTGCGGATGATTTGGGAAGCTATGCAAAGCGGAAGGAGTTGCCCTGTCGGAACTCGTTTTAGACCCACCGCATATATAATATAAAAAAAACTAAAGCCCCAAGGTCAGAACAGACAAATTCAGACCTTGAGGCTTTTCTTATGATAAAATGGGAACGTTACTTTAAGATTTAAGGAGATCACATATGTACTTCAGTCCAAGCTTTTTACAAAACACACTTTATATCGTAGCTGTAATTCTAATTGCATTTATAGCATACGTTATCAGCTACAAAATCAAACATAATATTAAAATTTGGGACAAATCATTAACACTAGCATCCATCGTCCTAGTCAACACACTATATTCAATTTTAGGCGGTTTTATCGACCTCCCCTATGAATTAAGCTCAGTTGTAACTGGCGGTCTCTCACTAGTGGCATTTGGCTATATAGTCGTAATTATATGGGAACTACATAAACAACGTAAAACTTCCAAAAAGAAAGCTTAGAGAAATTCTCTAGGCTTTTTTCTGTACTTGCCGCCTCAGGTTGGAAAAAAGCAGTCTGCTATGGGGACCGGTGCGAGCCAAGGTCTCGCACCTCGATTTTGAGCTTCGCAAAGTACGCGAATCTCAAAACTCGTCCCGTGGTGTAATGGCTAAAGCCATAACGCCACCTCCATTGCGGACTGTTTTTTCCAACCTGAGGCTATTTTTTTTCTGATGGTCCAGTTCATATAATCATTTAGTAGATTATGAATACGTATGATTACTAAACGGTTCTCAATATAATACTTAACAATTTAAGATTGAACGATAAAACTCGACATAACTCTTGTTGTAATAACACTAATGATGATTTGCATAGATTCTCAGAAGTCCTCATTAGAATAATAAATCAAATTAAAAGATAAATTAGTTGGAAGAGCTGAGAGTATTCATCCGCAGCGAAAGTGGCGTTATGGCTTTAGCCATTACACCACCGGGCGTGTTGGAGACTTACCGTTTTTTGGTAAGGCTTCAACCGAGGTTCGAGACCGCACTCTGGCTCGAGCCGTACCGCGCAGCAGATGAATACTCTCAGCTCTGGAAACGGCCTCCTTCAATACACTTTCAGTCCTAGAATAAAATGATTATTCTAAACACATTTTCAGATAAAAAAATCAGGTAACTCCATTATTTGAAGTTACCTGATCCATAAATTTTGAATTAACGATTGAAAATTCTATTTTAATTTCAACTATTTAGTTGAACCACGTTTAACAATGCTGTATGGCAACTTGATTGTGTTGTCATCAATTTGTTCTTGGTTCATCATCTTTGTCAAAAGACGCATAGCAACGGCACCAATATCATACAATGGTTCTTCGATTGAACTCATCTTTGGACGAGTTACTTCACAAAGAATCGTGTCATTACTTGTTACAAGTTCAAAGTCGTCAGGAATCTTAACGCCAGCTTTAACGGCTGAGTTCAAAATACCTGAAGCTAGAAGATCATCTGTAACATAAGCGGCTGTAGCACCACTACTGTGAATTGCATCCCAGATAGCTTCGCCGGCACGTACTGAATATTCAGCTTCAAAGACCAAGTTAGATGAGAAGTTCAAGTGAGCTTTCTTCAAAGCCTTCTTGTAACCATCTAATCTGTACTTGCCATCAATAGGATTTTCAAGACTGCCACCGACAAAGGCAACCTTCTTGTGACCATTTTGTGTCAATTGACCAACAACGCTGGCAACAGCATCAGTAAAATCAATGTTTACACTGGCACTTTCATTATTTTTATCGACTGAACCAGCCAAAACGATTGGTGTCTTTGAGTTTGCCAAGATACGCTTCAACTTTTTAGACAATTGCTTGCCCATGTAAATAAGCCCATCAACTTGCTTTGATAGCAAATTATTCAAGATTTGTTCTTCATCGCCAACTGATTCTTGCAAACTAGTTAGAATGATATTGTACTTGTACATTGAGGCAACATCGTCAATACCTTTAGCTAATGATGCATAATACAAGTTAGTGATATCGGGCAAAATTACGCCAATTGTTGTACTCTTTTTACTTGCTAAACCACGGGCAACAGCGTTGGGACGATAGTTTAAACGATCGATTACTTCCAAAACACGCTTTCTAGTTTCTTCCTTTACATTGGCGTTACCATTGACTACACGAGAAATAGTGGCCATAGAAACGTTGGCAGCTTCGGCTACGTCATAAATTGTTACTACTTTTTTCTCCATTAATATTCACTCTCTCAAACAATATTTTCATTAATTATCTCTAATTTATCAAACATCTTTACATTTTGCAAGCGGTTTCTGTATCATTGGTATATGTTTTCACGTTTTTTCAAAAAGAAAATCATTTTCAGTGATATACTACTAATAAATATTGTCGTAAAGGAGTATTTTCATGAAGAAACAATTAATCGCACTACAAGAGTATTTAGCACAAAACGGACTTGATGCTGCATATATTTCAAGCCCCGAAGATATCAACTATTTTACTGGTTTTTACAGCGACCCAGTAGAACGTATTCTTGCACTACTCGTTTTCCCAGACAAAGACCCATTTATGTTCGCACCACAGCTTGAAGTTGAAGCTGCTAAGGATGCTGGCTGGGATAAAGATGTCTTTGGTTATCTCGATCATGAAGATCCATTTGCTTTGATGGCTGGTCATATCAAAGACGTTGCTGGTTCACCTGTCAACTGGGGTATCGAAAAGGATAACATGTCTGTTCAAAAGCTTGAAGCTTTGAGACAACAATTCCCTGACGCTAAATTCCCAGTTAACCTTTCACGTTACATGGAAAATGCCAAGCTTATCAAAACTCCAGAAGAAATTGCTGAATTAAAAGCTGCTGGTGATGAAGCTGACTACGCTTTCTCAGTTGCTTTCAAGGCAATTAAAGAAGGCCGTACGGAACAAGAAGTCGTAGCCGAAATCGAATACGCTATGATGAAAAAAGGTGTCATGCACATGAGTTTTGACACTATCGTTCAAGCCGGAGCCAATGCTGCTAATCCACATGGTGGCCCTGAGAAGACACCAATCAAACGTGATGAATTAATCCTCTTTGACCTTGGAACAGTTCACAACGGCTATATCAGTGATGCATCAAGAACCGTGGCTTTCGGTCAACCAGATGCTAAGTCACTCGACATTTACAAAGTCGACCTTGAAGCTCAATACGCTGCTATGGATGCCGCTAAACCTGGTATCACCGCTGCTGAACTAGATAAAGTTGCACGTGACATTATCACTAAAGCTGGTTATGGCGAATACTTCATTCACCGTCTAGGACATGGTATGGGAGCATCAGAACACGAATTCCCTTCAATCATGGAAGGCAATGACATGGAATTGAAACCAGGCATGTGCTTCTCAATCGAACCCGGAATCTACATTCCAAACGTTGCCGGAGTTAGAATTGAAGATTGTGTTTATATCACAGAAGATGGTTGCGAACCATTTACACATACAAGTAAAGAATTGCAATATATCAACTAGGGGGCCGTCTCCAGAGATGAGAATATTTCACCTGCTATGCGGACCGGCGTGAGCCAAGGTCTCACACCCACAGCGGGTGAATATTCTCATCTCTTCCGACTAATTGGACTTTAACTAACCATTTAGTAATATTCATAATTAACTTAAACTTGCAGTTACATATTTAAAGCTAAAAGGACAAAACATTGACTAATACAGTGTTTTGCCCTTTTTTGTATAGCATTCTAAAATTTATAACAACAGATCAAACAAGAAATAAACTAGCCGGAGTGTGACAGTAAATGCAGTCTGCCATGAAGGTGGCATTAGGGATTTATCCCTTACACCACGGGACGATTTTTGAAATTCGTGGTTTCTGCGAAGTTCAAAATCGAGGTTCGAGACCTTGGCTCGGACCGGTCCCCATGGCAGAACTGCATTTACTGTCACACGGAGGCGGCCCAATAAAAAAAGACCTCAACTCTTAAACACAAGTTGAAATCCTATAAATTTACAAATTAATCTTTATTGCTTTTAAGAGAATTTTCATCATTTAGGTCATCTTCATTGAAGACAATATCTGATGTATCTTCACTCTCTTTAATTTTTGACATGTGATCCTTCAAGGCATCTGTCTTTTCGTTGAATGAATCAACCAGATCACTGTTTGTACTCAAGCCAACGCCGCCATTATTGAAATCTGCACGAATTGTCATGATATTTTCCAATAGCTTTTGACCTGATTCACTTGTTAAATACTTAGAAGCAGCATATCCTGAGGCGCAGCCTAAGAGTAGGCCCAATACAAAATGATTATTTTTCATAATTATTTATTCTTCTTTCTTGGCCAGAACTTAGCAGCCGTCTTAGCAACTGTGGCAATGTTACCTACTGTCATCAAGTTTTGGAAATTAAAGCCAGTGTTTGGCTTTTCCTCTGTTGCTTTAGCAGATTTCTTACCGAGGTTCTCAACTGTATCAAATAATGGGTTCAACTTGCTGGATTTGCTGTTAACATCATCCATCAAGGTGTTAGTCTTATCAACTAACTTAGTACTTTGATCCATAATCTGTTCAGTATTCTTAGAAAGGACTTCAACCATCTTAGTTGTTTCCTTCATAGTTTCTTGCAATTCTTGAAGCAATTTAGCAGTTTGGACTAATGTTCTGGCTAAATATACAACCAATACTACAAAAGCAACTGCCGCGATTAAGCCTGCAATTTGTCCACCAGTCATAATCTTACCCTCCTGTATTTTAATAGCACTTTCATACTAGCATTATATCAATTCATCGGCAATTAATTACCTGCCTTCTCCGGGTGACAGAAATATAGTCTGCTGTGAGGACCGGTCCGAGCCAAAGTACGGTCTCGAACCTCGATTTTGAACTTCGCAAAGTACGCGAATTTCAAAACTCGTCCTGTGGTGTAATGGCTGAAGCCATAACGCCACCTTCACTGCTGACTATATTTCTGTCCCCCTCCGACTAATTCACATTCTATTAGTATAAGCAATCTAACCAACGCATGATGTTAGTTGATAACCTATTATAAATATTTCATAGTCTAAAAACACATTAAATAAATTGTACTTGAAACCGTTACATAACGTTTATATCTTTCAAAATCCAGAAAAAATCTACCACTTAATCCAGTCTTGCCATTGCTTTTCTAGCTTCTGAATCGCATGTCCTCGGTGACTGATAGCATTCTTCTCGTCCACGCTCAACTGCGCCATCGTCTTATCTAATTCTGGTAGATAAAATAATGGATCATAACCGAAACCGTCGTCTCCTGCTGGGAACAAGCCAATCAAACCCTTGACTTCTCCTTCAACAACTAAATCTTCGTCATTGTTAGGACTAGCGAAAACTAATGTTGAAAAGAAACGGGCGGTTCTCTTTTCTTTTGGTACTCCACCTAATTCACTCAAAAGTTTGGCATTGTTGGCTGCGTCATTGTGATCTCCTGCATAACGTGCTGAATACACGCCTGGTCGACCGTACAAAGCATCAACTTGTAATCCGGAGTCATCGGCAATGGTTGGTAAATTGAAGCGTTCCATCACTGCATGTGCCTTAAGTTTGGCATTCTCTTCAAAAGTCTTACCAGTCTCTCTAATTTCAGGGAATTCTGGAAAATCCAATAAAGTCTTCAATGTGAAATCTTCATCGTTAAAGATGCTTTTGAACTCACGAGCTTTGCCGGGATTCTTAGTTGCTATGATTATTTCTTTCATCGTTGCCTCCAATATTTACTAAACTGATTTCATCAATGTCAGTCTGTAACCAACGTTTTGCAAGTTTTGAGAACTCGTCAATGCCGCCAGTTGTATAAAGTTTAATTGTTCTATTATTTTGATTTGTTAAAAGCTCATTATCTGTTAAATAAGTTTTCGCCACTTCAACCGTGCTGACTGCGGGGTCAACCAAAGTCATTTTTGGTAAGTAGTTATTGATTTGTGTCTTCAACATTGGGAAGTGTGTGCATCCCAAAATTAAAGTGTCATAATTGCTATTTTTAAATGGCGATAAAGTTTTGGCAATATCGGCTTCAGCCTCTTGACTGTTAACTTT